>CALEIW010000096.1 GCA_937876055.1 uncultured euryarchaeote | reverse complement strand
TTACAGAATATACTCGATTTTTGGGCCCTGGTCAAACCGTCCACGGAATCGATGTGTCAGCTTGGGCCGCAATTGGATTAGAGGCGGGAATTAGCGGAAAAGTAACACTAGAATTGGAGGTCGACGGCTGGGTTCCTGCAGAGGTTAGTTTTGATGTATCAATCGCAGCTGTTCACGCTTGGGAAATTATTCGCTCCGATGCTGAGGTGAATGATGGAAGATTGACCGGTTATTGGGAAGTGAAGAATATCGGAAATAGCCCCGACGGACTGGTTGTAGGTGTCGAATGCACAGATTTTACAGATTTTGGGGTAATTCCTCCAAATGAAGTAGAATCTTCAACGAACCAAGGTAGATCATTCGAAGTTCTGGATGTTCCAATAAATGGGATTCTAATTTTCGAGGTTTGGATGGATGTTCCTAGTGAGGTCCCGATTGACTCAAATGCGATTCTAACAGTCGAAATTAGATCGTTCCGAGACCCCGCAGTTCAACATACTGTAGAACATTCAACTCAAATTGATGGTATGCAACCAACCAAACCGGGTGACCCAGATGAGCCTAGTGTTTTCAGTAATTTTTTGCAGCGATGGTTGCAAACTATTCTAATCGTAATTGTCAGTATTGTCGGAACAATCGCGGTAGCCTTTGCAATAAGACACAGAATTGAGGCAGACAGAGAATATTACAGAAGTAAGAACCCAACGGTTGTTGTTGAAGAAGTTGGAGACTGGATGTCAAAATTTGATGCGAGCGAGAAAGAAAAACCCGAACTGATAGAGAGCCCAACAACCGATCTAGAATCCTTCAAGCAGGAATTCATGGAAAAATCAGGAGACCACTCTAGAGAAGTTTCACCGGCTCCGAAGGCAGATGTAATCGATGATGCCGGAGATTTACTTGACGAATCTCAGGCTGAGGATGCCATACTCGATGCAATCGAAATGGCAGAACAATTGCAAGATAGTGATCTAATTCATCCTGAAAACATAGTTTTGGATCTAGATGATTTCGATGAAAGATTGAATTCTCTCGGCAAAGATTTGCGTGATGATGAAGACCCGTGATACCACCGGCGCTCTGTGGGCAGTGACTGGATCATTGGTGTCGACGAGGCGGGCAGGGGGCCTGTTATTGGACCCTTAGTAGTTGCAGCATTAGCAATCCCAGCAGATGATATCGAACAATTAACTGAATTAAAAGTAAAGGATTCAAAGGATCTTTCACCTAATGAACGGCTTCGAATTTTCGAGGAAATTAATAGCAATATAGAGGATGGAAGTTGGAAATCAGGGTTAATTCTCTGTTCCTCGAAAAGAATAGATATTAACAGCCTAAGTTCGGATTTGAATAGTTTGGAAATCGATTTATTTTCTGAGGCGATTATTGCTACAGATTTGTCTATTGAATCGGGAGTAATTCGTGCAGATGCTTGTGATGTAAATGAAAAGAGGTTCGCAATGAGGCTTGAAACATCATTAGGCAGGGACTGGGGGGGGTGGAAAATTGAGGCCGAACACGGCATGGATTCCAGAGACCTTGTGACAGGAGGTGCCTCAATTCTCGCAAAAGTATCAAGAGACTCAGCAATCGAAGAAATCGCTGCTCGAACAGGTATTGAAATTGGTTCAGGATACCCTTCGGATAAAACTACACGAGTAGCCGTAGAAAAGATGCTCTCGAACGGTAAACCACATGACGCTCTAAGATGGAGTTGGGCAACCGTATCTGATATTTGGCAACAGTTGCATGGGACCCCTGTTCCAATTCGGTCGGAGCAAGGCGGACCTGTTGTACAATCGTCACTTGATGACTGGTCAGGTAGAGAAGCGTCAAATGCATGACTTCGGGCCGTAGGCCCGATAGCATGGCAGATTCCGACTGGGATTCAAAGACCATAGATACAGTTCGAAAGTATGCTATGCAAAATACCCTTGAGTACGATGGGGCCGGTCAATCCGGTTCTGTACTAGGTCGCTTATTAGGTGAAAGAGCGGACCTCAGGCCTAGAGCAAAGGATCTCAAATCCTTGGTAGAAGAAGAGGTAGAAGCCGCAAATCAAATGGCGAAAGAGTATGGTCTTGATGCTGTTAGAGAATCCTTAGCTGCAACGAATCCAGAAGCTTTGCAAAGACAAAAACAACAGAAAAGAGTTGGATTAAAACCACTTCCCAATGCGATTGAGGGGAAGGTGATTTTACGCTTTGCACCTAATCCAAATGGACCTCTTACTATTGGACACTCCAGAGGAGTTGTGATTAATTCCGAATTCGCAAAGATGTATTCTGGTAAAGTTGTCTTACGTTACGATGATACAGATACTAGAGTAAAACCACCTCTACCAGAAGCCTATGGTTGGATAGAAGAAGAATACGAATGGATTGCAGGCAGACCTGCCGACATTATTATTCGGGCCAGTGAAAGAATGCCAATCTATCTTGAATATGCCAAACAAATGCTTGAATCCGGATTTGGTTACGTGTGCCGATGTAGTGCTGGAGAATTTAAGGACCTCAGGGATAATTCACAACCCTGCCCTTGTAGAGGAAAAAATACGGAAAATAATCTCTCAGATTGGCAGTCGATGAATGATGGTAGTATAGAGGAAGGCGGGGCGGTTGTAAGGGTCAAAACTGACCTAGAATTACCCAATCCTGCGCTTCGTGATTGGCCCGCTTTACGCATACAACACAGCCCGCATCCAATGGTCGGAGACCTATACAAAGTCTGGCCACTACTAGATTTCCAAAGTGCAATTGAAGATCATCTTCAAGGAGTGACCCATATTGTTAGAGGTAAGGATTTGATGGATTCAACAAGAAAACAGACTCTATTGTACAATCACTTCGGATGGAAATATCCTGAACCCCTATATTGGGGTCGAGTAAAGGTACACGAGTTTGGAGGATTCTCAACTTCTGGGATGAAGGTCGATATTGCTGATGGGAAATTTGAGGGGTGGGATGACCCCCGTTTACCCACTATTTCCGCATTGAAACGTCGAGGTTTTGAATCTAAAGCCATCAGGGATTTCTGGTTAGATCTTGGATTAACCCAGAAGGATATTTCAATATCAATGCAAACAATTGAGTCATTCAATTCTTCCGTGATTGATTCGGTTTGTGAGAGGAGAACCTTCGTCAGAAATCCAAGAAATATGTCACTAAATATGGATGAAATAGAACATCCAGATGAGTTGCAAATTGCTCGTCACCCACACGGAGAAATTGAAGGAGTTCGTGAATGGACAATTTCGGATGAATTTGTAATTGAAGATAGGGATTATTCCGAAAAATTACGTTTGAAGGACTTCGCAGATGTATTGATAAAGGAAAATCAGGCAATAGTGAACTCCTTGCAGAGAAGCGACAAGCGTACTATAGTGCATTGGTTACCAATAAATCAGAGTCGAATGGCTCGTCTAACCACTCCATTAGGAACTGAGTTTAGAATTGATGAAGGACTAATCGAGAATATCGATTTAGTTGAGGGTGAAATCTTACAGTTAGAAAGGGTGGGTTTCGCAAAAATTGAGAAGGTCCCCGAAAATGGTCCTGTTGAGTTACTATTTTTGCACGGTTAGAGAATATTCAGTCTCGCGTATGTACGCGGCGCCTACGGCGCCGAGATAATGAAAACTCCAACAAATGAATCCAGAAAGGGTCGCATTCAAGGGTGTAAAGCCTGCCACTCCTCAATATGCAGGCACCTCAGAGGGGTGGAGCAGTGCTGATTGTGGCACTACTTATGCTAGTCATTATGCCATATTCCCCAGTAGCTGCTGAGGAAGATGGTGCTTGTTGCATTTCGCAGGACTTTGACCTATTTTTGACTGGTAGCGCTGATGAGGGAGCGCTTTCACCATTTGATTCCGACCTTGATGAGGAATTCCAGAAATTTGTTACACCCTCCATTCAAGGACTAGTCGAAATTGGCACTTGGGAAACAAATTGGGGATTACAGGGAGATTACCCCGATTCAACTTGGGAATTCCGTATTCCATATGAGGTTGAAGCGGCTGCTGGAATCCAAATAAATGCCACAATAGGAGTTAATATTGGCAGTACTTACTTCGAGGGAGATGCCGGAGCAGGATTATTCCTCACAAATGAGGGAGAAGTAGTGATTCCAGTAGAGGTTCTTGCAGGAGAAGTTCGCTCTGGAGATAAAATAAAATTGACTTTCTCAGTTAGAAGTTTATCATTTTCTAGCCCTGGAGATGATGCTGGAATTCGCTTTATCTGGGGGACTGATGAGTTCACTGGAAGAATTTCGATGAAGTTCCCCTTAGTTAGTATCGACATGAAAGAACCAAGCGTGAATGGGAGATTGGTATACTTCCCAATACTTCTGAAGTCTGGATTTGGAGATAGAATGTGGTCCGCATCCACCGGAGGAATGGTAGTTGCTAGTAATGCCATCCCCGATAGCCCAATTGCAACACCAACAAATAACGGAGTTGAGGTTACTTTCGCCTGGCAAATGCCAGAATCCGCAGATTCGGGATCATACATGGTCGCATTCCATCTCATTCCACAAACCGCCCTTAGAATAGAAGCAAATCGCACATACAACATCGTCGCAGGAGAAGGAAGCGGAGGTACAGGAGGCTGGTATCCTGCTGTTGAACCTCTAAGAACTGGTGGAACAAATTTACTTGTTGATGTTAATGCTAAATTTGATGGAGATATGGTTGAGAGAGAAGTAACAATAGAATTTGATGGTGCAATGTCTCAATGGGTAAGATGGGGATTGGACAATATTGGAAACAATAGTCTATCCTCCAATAGTTGGTGGCGTAATCTACGAACCTACTCTGATAGTATTACCAGTGCTGAATACAATAATGGACAGGTAGACGATTCAGAAATTGCCGCATTAAACAGCCATCTAGTTGGTTCTGCCTCAGATATGAAATCATTCTTCGCTAATGGACTGTACCTAGATGCTGAGTCGATTCTTGGAGTTAATCCAGTAAATCTTGGACCAACTGAAATAACAATCGATTTGGGTCACACTAGGGCTTTTAGTGCCGAGAGCGTGACTATTCGAATTGACACATCCCACAAAATAAATGCTGGTGAAAGACAACAATTGATCGAATCCTTCATCCGACCAAGTAATGAAGATTTGTACACCAAGGTTGAGTTAGATGTACAAATTCGCTCTACTGCTCTACAGGGTCTTGGAGGAGTAGCGGCAGAAGACATTAATGCTAAGCATCGAAGATGGATTATTTTTGAGATAGTAACAATAGAGGAGAGCGATCTAGATACTGAGGAATCTTTCAGAGTTGAGTTTGTGCCAACCGGTGGCGCTCTATATTCACCATTGGTTTCAGCGATGGTTTCTGTCTTCATGCTAGTTTTGGCTCTGGGCTTAGGTATGGCAATGACAAGGAGGCGAGCAAGGGTTCCAACGATGCTTACAGTGGTGGTTCTTGGTGGCCTTTCTCTAGCATTGTATGTCTTGGGCCTTGATATGCCATTTGTCCTAGGAGTTGTATCTTCAAGCATGTTACTGGTTTTCCCTGTGGCACTAGTATCCCCAAGATCTGATTTTTCAGAGGGACGCGAAAGAGGCAAACGAGCCAGTGCTCAGGTTAAATGCCCAAAGTGTGGAGTCTCTAATGCGGTTGAATCTGATGTTAGACCACTTAGGCTGGAATGTAGTGGCTGCGAATCTACATTACGGCTAGAATGATTATTCTGATTTTGGAGATCTCCCTGTCCCTAATAATGAGTCAACGAGAGAATGCGCTGCTAGATTAGCAGAGCCTTGTTTCCAAAGTCTAGCGGCTCTGAGGATTTCCGATGCTAAATCTGAATCCCAATTTGGCCCAATCACTCTATGCCAGCCCAATTCTTCCATTCTAGCCGTTGAAGGTGTTGAGCGAGACAGTGCTGGACGCATCAGATGCGAAAGGGCTCTAGCCCTACCTTCCATATCTAAATCCGGCCATTTAGAAGATACTGCCTCTAGAGCCAATTGTTCTATCCAAGGTGTATTGGATAATTCGATTGAAGGGACTTCGGGCATTGTAGCAATTCTAACACTGCCTTCTTCAACTAGAATGTCCCTAAGTGCGGTGAAAACCGGATCGTAAGTTGTATCTAGCGCTGAATGTAACCAATTCCCAGAAATTAACCAGGGGCGTAATCTCCGAACCCGGGGGCCCTCAGGAGCCAATGATTGAGCGATTGCATGAGCTTGGGCCACTGTGGTAAGTGGCCCTCTTCTAGCGTCCCCCGATGAAGAAACCAATCCATCGACGAGAGCCAATCCAAGACTGAGGCGAGGGGGTTCTGAGATGTATTGCGGGCCTGAGTCTTGAGCAGGCCCTAATATGTGAATCCAAGAACCATCGGAGGGAGACTCCAATTTGAATCGACGGCGATAGGGTAAACCTAGGTCGAGTAAGGCTGCTTCAATAGGTGCAATAGAAAGCGCTCCAATAAGAGATGGAGCTGCCAGCAACATCACAGGACCATTGTGTCCTTTGAAACCAGAAACAGCTCGGTTCAGACTGGGAGCCACCGACGTGAAAGGCTCCGACTCAAGCAGT
>CALEIW010000095.1 GCA_937876055.1 uncultured euryarchaeote | reverse complement strand
GTTTACGATTGCGTCTATGAAATGCTGCAGCGGGTTTTCTCCGGTTCGATCTGCAATATTGTCTAGTGCCGCTTCGAAGGCTTTAGCACAGTGTTGTTTCTTACCACTGAACTTTCCAGTTCGCATTAGGTTGTTGATGAATCTTTCAATGACGGAAAGTTTCGATTTTCCAAACCAAGCATTAGCATGTCTACCGCCACTGTGCGGGGTGCCAATAGTTGTGAGATTGATGTAAGGGGCGAGCCCAGGATCGCCGCAAACCACTTCTTGAGCGTCCCACTTGCCGAAAACCATAGTGCCGATACCGGCGATAGGTTGAGCCTGTTGAGTATCTTCCTCTGCCATCCTGCTCACCTAATGGGCTTCTCCTTGCGGCCGCGAACCATTTCATCTAATGATACGCCATTCACCTTGATTACCTTGAATCTAACACCGGGTAGGTCTCCGTAGGACCTTCCCATTCTTCCACCTATGCCTTCCACTAGGACTTCATCGTGTTCATCAATGAAAGAAATTGCACCATCTCCAGGCGCGAAAGCTGTTAATTTGTTACCCGTACGAATTAGGGATATCTTGACCGCTTTGCGAATACCTGAGTTGGGTTGTTTTGCTTCGATACCAACCTTCTCGATCACAATTCCCTTTGCTTGGGTAGAACCTTGTAGAGGATCATGCTTGTGAACACCACCTTGGCGCCTCTTGGTTTCACGGTTCTTAAATTTCCTTTCGTTCCAACGGAACTTCTTGCGATCCCTCTTCATCTTTGGTCCAGAGAACAATCCACGACCCATTACAATCACCTCGAAGGAACGCCCCGCCGACCTACCCACCGTATAAGAGCGTGACGGACTCACCAAAGGTGAGGGGGCAAGTGCTTCAACCTCGCTAACATTCAAGCACGGTGCGCGTCGGGTCGTTCACATGGCCTTTAGGGACCTGTTGGCTGGGGCTACAGAAATTAACGATGAAATCAGTGTCAACCATGACATGTTGAATCATTCAAAATCCATAGACCACAAGGCTGTAGTGTTCAATAATATCTCCGAAGCAAAAGGCCTACGATCTGCAATTAATGTTCTAGCACGAGACCGACTCTGTTCTATTTTTGATATAACGCCAGGAGAGCTAATTGACATACTGGCGTGGGCAATGGCAAATCCACAAGAACCTGAGATTACATCTCCAGAAAACAGTCCTGTTTTCGAAAATACACAAGATATTACAGATCTGACCAAGATTCCCATCCCCTGGCATTATCCTGAAGACAGGGGAAGGTATCAATCAGCATCCGTAATAATCGCGGAATATGACGGAATCCGAAACATGTCATTTCACAGACAATTCCTTCGTGATGGTAATCATTGTGTTTCCAGGTTTGTACCTAGGCATCTTAGAACTATGACCGACAAGGCTAGGGAAAATGGTGACGAGATTAATATCGCTGTTGTAAATGGTCCCGATGCAACTGTCTTGCTTGCAGCGGCAATGTCATTCACCCATGATTTGGACGAATTAACGGTGGCTGCCGCTCTACACCAAAGATTGCATGGCAAACCACTCGAACTAGTAAGTCTACCAAATGGCATCCAGGTTCCAGCAGATTCCGAATTTGCGATGGAAGCAAGGATAACATTGCAAGATGATGATGAAGGTCCATATGTCGATATTACTGGCACCGTTGATGATGTTCGACAAGAACCACTTATCGAATATGATGCTGTACATCATAGAAATCAAGCCGTATTTCATGCTTTGATACCAGCAGAAGTTGAACATAGAACGCTTATGGGGCTTCCAAGAGCACCCACCATAAAGGCAGCAGTAAACGCAGTAGTCCCCTGTACTGATGTATACATGACTGACGGTGGTAGCGGGTGGCTTTCTGCGGTGGTAGCCATAGAACCACAAAAACAAGGTGATGGGGTTGCGGCAATTCATGCTGCTTTGGGTGGCCATGGGTCTATGAAGCAAGTAACAATAGTAGATACAGACATAGATTGTTCTAACCCAGTAAGAGTTGAATGGGCTTTGATGACACGTTGGCAACCCGACAAAGATACCGTTATCCTATCCAAACAAAAGGGTTCGAGTTTAGACCCATCTAGAGATGAAAACGGTCTTACTAGTAAGATCGGAATCGACGCTACGTTACCGCCGGGTATTGAACGAAAGCCCTATGAAAGCGTACTATGAGGATTTATGATGGCAACAACCGATCTCGGTTCTAGCCTGCAACATCCCCGGAGGAGTCTGGGGAATCGCCATAGAAGTCAAGCAGAGAAATTTCTCAAACTATCAAATGATGATAAATCAAATCTGTCTTGGGCCGAGCAAAGTGCTCGTCAAGCGGTATTACACGACTTCACTCACCCAGACAATTGGAGGACTTTGTTAACAATTAAGCTACAGATAGGAGATCATTTGGGTGCCCGAGCGGTCTTAGATGATTTGTTTTTGATCCTAGGAAGGGATCCAGAACTTTTGTCACAATTGGATGGTGTTAACCTAGGAAATGCTGGACTCAGTTTACTAGAGGGAGCTCTATCAGTTGACCCTTTAGACCCGGATGATTGGTGGGACTTAACCACCCAAGAGGGAGGAGTGGAGGCTTTTTGTGAACGTATTCGAAATTTGGATTTTACAGATCAGAGAGCGAATATTTTGTTCTCAAGAAGAATGGAAAGATTACTCGACGCAGGACATGAAAATGAATATCTCGAGTTGACGAGAAAGTTACTTGCACAAAGACCCTCAAATCATGAGGCATGGGACAAGATGGGTAAATTGCATGAAAGACGGGGGGAATTTGATCAGGCATGGTTATGTTACGACCAAGCACAATCCAACTCTAATAATCTAAACTCCCGAGATGATTTCAAAGTTAGAATGGAATCATTAATCGATGGTAAAGGAAAAATGGCTTGGAAAGCTCCTGACATTTCTGATAGGCTCGAATTTCTTAATCGTATGCAAGTTCTAGCTAGACCGACTTCTGAACTTGCGCCAGCGGAAACTCAAGATGAGGATACTGAATTATCCGAGCTCGACTATGCAAAACAATTATTCGAGAAAGATAGATTATCAGAGGCATTCTTTATTGCCAGAAGACTCGCAACAGAAGGAGATTCAGAGGCTAAATTACTAGCAGAAGAAATCCAGGAGGAGATTAAAAATGAGTGAACAAGAACCTTGGGTCGTCGTATGGGCTGTACCAAAGGAATCCCTAGACACCCCTTGTTGGTTAATGGTCAAACATATTGAACGAGGATGGGAATTACCAGGTGGCACCATCTTGGAAAATGAATCGTTAGATGTATCTGCATTAAGAGAATTATTTGAAGAAGCCGGAGTCCTAGGAACTGCGACAAATTATGACGAAAATATTGTCGAAAAGGGCACTGTAGTTAGAGTGGAAATTGACGAAGAACCTCAACCATATGGCTGGGAATCAGAGGACGAGAAAATCAGCGAAGTCGGCTGGTGCGTAGATATACCTGCGGAATTATTTTGGGGAGAAAACGAGATTCAACGCTTACTAGATCACGATTGGAGTACTTCAAGGAGTCTCGCATCCTGAATCTCATTCGACCTCTCTAGCAAAGTGTTCTTCCATTCTGGATTTCCGATTATTTCCGCTGCATCTAGGATTAGTCCCAAATCGGTTCTTTCAGATCCACCTAAATCTTTAGTTAAAATTGGCAATAATCCCTCTACAACATCGCTGACATCTTGGAAATTAGCAGGAACCCATGATGATCCTGGAACCGAACGTGGTTGTGCATTCTCAATTCTGTAGAGCATCGTTGGTGAGTCTTCTGTAACTTCCTCTAAGCCTAAATCTAACCACTCTAGTGAAGCGACCACAGCCTCTGCTTCCATACCTGCATCAATGAATACCGCTCTTGCAGTCCAGAGATGTCTCATTGCAGGATCTAAATCGTCCATAGCAGTTAATATTCTACCTACTTCTAACCTAGATAATCCACGAATCTCAGGGGGGAATCCACTGTCTTTTGTGATTTCAGCGTGTATGGCCATCGCCATCATTATTTCTCCACTATTGCTGTGCCATGTAGCCTGATTTAACATTGAAATTCCATGTAAGGCTGTGTTGGGAGCTATAGCCTTCAAACGTTGAGTGCACCATGCCAATTCTTGACCCGAAATATCCGAACCATCAACGCCTAGTAGTGCTCTTTCCATACGAATTCTGACCTCACATTCTAGGTCACGTTCTTCTTTTGAACGAGACCTAGTTAGTAATTCCTCACTAGTAATTACTGCGTTAGCTAAATCGCCTTCTATCAACAAACCCTGAAGCCCTAATACATCTCTTTGTAACGGACTTAATTTGGCAAGCAATTCATCGGGACCTTCTAAATCTTCAAACAACATATACGAACATAATTGTAAAACCAATTCCTCAGGAATATCGGATAAATTAATCGAACCCGAATTTAGTTGTGATAGTATGTCCCGGACGTCCTTCATTCTATCAACTCCGCAGAAAGTGTAGCTAACAATACCGATTCTAACTCGACCTCGTCACAAATTCCAGACCAACCTGCTGCACCAGCATGGCCCCCTCCTTCTCCACCCAATCGGTGAACGATACTTTCCATCAAATGTCCCAAATGAATACCCTGATTTGTCGCAGTTCTACTAGCCCTAGCACTTAACCTAAGTCCGGGGCTATTTCTCTTATAGACAAAAGAAGCATGGGCGCCAGAAGCCAACAACGCATGTGCAACTACTCCTTCATTTGTACCTGCACGAGTAATCGATATCATATGTTTTCCAACTTCTTGTATCTTTGAACGTGATACGGCTTTGTGTATAGAAATACGTTGAGATTGGTTCAAATCTTCCGATTCAATCTGTTCAATAACGTCTACAATATCTAGGCCAGAGTTTTCACAAATCTCTGCTACTCTTCTGTGGCATCCAGGTCTACTGTGTTTGAATCGACCTGTGTCAGAAATAATCGCTGCTAGAAGAAGTGTAGCTTGGTCTGGCTCTAAACCAAGCCCTTGACTCTTTATCCAGTCCCAAACCATTTCGGCTGTAGAAGAATAATTACCAGTTAATTCCAAAGTTTTGTCTGGCCATTCGTCTGATGCTGCAGAATGATGGTCTAAAACACATAATGGCACATCTGGCAATTTGAAACCAATTTGACTAGGTGAAGCACAATCTACCACAATTATTCCAGATAGTGTACGTGGTAAAGATGGCCTTGTTGGATCAATCCGCTGGTAATCAACTACCATTCCATTGAGTATTTTTATCGCTAATGAACCTATGTGAGTGCCGCAAGCCTTTGCGTTATTTCCGATTGCCGATGCTAAAACTATTCCAGAACCAATTGTATCCATATCCCCATTTTTATGAGTAACAACCGCTATTGGGCCATTAGGCGTATGCAATGAAATCCAATCGTTAAGTGCTTGTAAATCGAAAGTCATCAAAAATCAACACTCAATTGAGCGACTCAGATGCCTCGTTATACTGTGAAATTAATTCGGATTCCCTAGCGTTTAATGATTCTAAATGAGCTTCAATAGTTTCCTTAGAAGACACTAGGTCTTGCGATAATGATGCTCTATCATCTACCTCCAATAAAACGCCTCCAAGAGCTCGATACACGGCCCTATCGGGAGATTGTTCTTTCAATGCCTCAATGGTTAACGAGATTTCATTGAATTGACTAGTCAAGGATTGAATCTGTCCACGGACCATTTGTAATTCCTGGACTAGGCTCTGAAGTTGTTGTTGATCCATTATTTCTCATCCTCCGGATTTAGTCGACCGCTTTCAAGGCGTCGTATGCTGCAGAAAGCCCTCTCATTACGGTATTCCAGCGAGCACGCATATCAACGAATACCGGTTCAACTTCCTCGACGGTAATACAATCATCACTTCGAGTAACTTCCGCTTCGGTAACCAATGCTGCCTCTAACGAACTGGCGTAGGAACTAGTAATTTGCAAAGTGAGTGTTACGGAATCACTCTTCTTCGTCGCTGACACTTTCTTCACCGGCTAGTTGTCGCTCATAATCCAAAGCAGCCTGTTGTGCGATTACCGTCATATCGGTCGCAGTAGCACCTTCCATTCCACGTCGAGTTACCCTTGTGTTAGCATCTGTTGCACGAGTGAAAGGTTCCCATACTCCGCCAGAAAACTTGTGCCCACACTTCCTGCATTCCCAGATACCCGCTACTGCTCGGCTGACCTTTTGATAATGACAAACTGGACAGGTGTAATTTCGCGACTTTTTCTTAAGAGCAGCACCCGCTCTTCTACGAACACTTACACCGTATCTTGAGCCATACTTAGCGGTAGCACCAGCCTTCTGTGTCCTCTTTGCCATTTCACTCACCTTCCAATGCGTTGTTTACCAGATCTCTGAGTTCGGCGCACCTTGAACGAGCCTGTTCGTTGATCTCGGCGAATTCGGCGGCCGTGAAGATTCCCTTTAGACCCTTCTGCAATGAATGAACATGATCATCATCACCAAGGGTGATGTGGATTCTTTCGTCCCCACCTAATTCTTCTCTTTTA
>CALEIW010000094.1 GCA_937876055.1 uncultured euryarchaeote | reverse complement strand
AATCTTCTACGATAATTTCGATCGTCCTATCTAGTTCATCTTCAATGTCTTCAACTGCACCGAGGCATCCAGATGTCAGCATCATTGCGAGCACGAGTATGGCAGCATTTCGTTGCATCATGTAAAATCCGAATTGAGTTTTAGATATCAAGCGGTTGGTTCAATGATTTGACAAATCAATAATCAAAAGGGACCTAACTTATTCGGAGCACCGAGATTCATCTCATTTGATGGGGCTGGATCATCTGTATCATCCTCATCAATTTCCTGGGCTTTCGTCTCTTCAGCTACGCCCACCTCCAATACAGAGGCTAGGCCTCCTGCGCCGACCATGAAAATCAGCGCAGCAAAATGCATGTCCGCGTTATAGGTCATCAAAACGACTACAATGTGGTCTAAGACTTAAGCAACTTCCATTCCTGCATCAATGACAATTCACCCCTATTCGTAGGACTGCAGCCCAGTGGGAAATTGGTTTCCGGAATGCGGAGTAGTACGCCGAAATCTCGCTAACCTGCGGCCTCGGACCTAGCAACTTCTCGGCTGCTGGATATTGTATCTAATCCGACTGAAGATAGGCGCCAATTTGGCCTTCGTGATTCGCTCGCTGGCTCGACTAACTCTGCGGTCTTCAGTTCGCTTAGGTGATAACTGAGAAGTTGACGAGAAATCTGCAACTTAGTCTGAATATCACTTCCCTTCAAGCCAATTTGGCCAGAGTCTGCCAAGACCTCAAGAATCGCCAATCGTGTTCCACCAATTGGGTTGCGAATTCGGCTCAACTCTTCTTTACTGAGACTAGAGATTGCGTAGCGTCGGAGTTTTCCATCTCTCCAAGAAATGACTTCACCCTGTCCTTCTAGAGTGTGAAGATGATACGCTGTGACACCATTTGCAAGACCTAATGCATCTCGAAGAGCGGAGAAATGAATGCCCGCATTCGCTTCCAAATAACCCAAGATTCTACCGCGTGTCAGCATATCATCGCGATTTGCTTTCATCCTCGCAAGCAAAGGGGTTGCAAGAGCAATTAGAACTGTAACTCGCATCGCTTCGAAGAGAATCGAGCCGACTGCAAGAGACCCAAGAGCTGCCCCCCCTCCTGCAACTAGACCCGTTGGAAGGTTATCGGAAGAATCCGATTTTTCCTTCTCTTCACCACCCTCCCTAGTTTCCATTGGCTGATCGGCACCAGAATCATCATCTGCAGCGGCTGGAGCAGCCTCTAATTCTGCAAAAGTATCCATTTCAGCCTCAATCAAATCGGCTTCCGGCGCCTCATTTAGCATCCATCCGCCGGCTACGATTGCGAGTACCGCAATCAGTGTGTAAGCCCTAACTGCGGATACCCCGTCCATACCGTTTCGTATGCTAGGGAGAATAAGAGGCGCTTGGTTAGATGATTTGACATTCCGGAGCGGCTTTCAATAAGGGGGACCGCTCTCAGGAGGTTGTCGAGATGAGCGAAGCAGATGAGACTCCACCTGACGCTGATGAGCAGCGCGAGGAAGCAATGCTCACAGCCGCGCGTTCGGTTGTTCGAACTTGCATGCAAGTAAGGCCAGTGGAATCTGTGTTAATCCTCACAGACCCTGAGTCATCTGAAATTGGAAGAGCACTCTACGAGGCAACCGCTAGAGTAACTGATAGAGTTCTGATGATGATGATGCCACCTAGTCATCGGGAGGGAAACGAACCTCCAAATCCAGTTGCTGACTTAATGCGGCGTCAAGATGTTGTCCTGATGGCGACTAAACACTCACTTACCCACACAAGAGCAAGGGCAAATGCATCTCGAGAGAATGTCAGAATTGCTTCACTCCCGGGTATAGATGCAGAGACTTTTGCAAATGGTGGTATGACTGCTGATTACAATGCTTTACAAAAAGAAATATCTGGTCTCAACTCGATTCTTCGAAGAAGACGAGAAGTCCATGTTAGCAGTGAGGCCGGTACCGATCTAAAATTCACTACCGGAGGCCGATGGATTTTGGAAGACAATGGAATTTGTAACCGACCTGGGGCAATTACAAATCTGCCTGCTGGAAAGGTGTTTGTTCTACCAAAGAAAGGTAGTGCAAATGGTAGAATCGTAATCGATGGTTCTTGGGAAGGAGAAAAATTGGAAAAACCAATTTCGATTTTGGTTGAAGAAGGAATCATCACCGACGTTAGCGGTGATGAAAAAGCCGAAGCGATTTGGAAACAAATGGAGGATATTCGCACAGGCCTCAGACCGTCCAAAGCAGCGATGGTAGGTAACTTTGCAGAATTTGGTTTTGGAATGAATCCTAGGGCTAAAATCATCGGCAATCCTCTGGAAGATTTGGTTTCAAGAGGGGCGATATACTTCGGTTTCGGAAATAATATGGCTCTTGGTGGAACTGTCAATGTTCCGCTTCACATCAGAGGAGTTTGTCGAAAATCCAATGTAACGTTGGAAGATGTAGATATTCTAGTCGAAGGTAAAGTGACCGCGAAGGTGAGATGATGCGGGCGGTTCTCTGGTGTAATGGAGACTCGCCAAACCCAGAGGTGGTCAGCAATTTACTCGATGATGCGACTTTGTTTGGGGTTGATGGCGGTACTGACAAGGCGATTGCCGCAGGTTTTGAGGTATCTGAGGTTCTAGGAGACTTAGATTCGGTCAATATTGCAGATTGGAAAGGTCATTCGACTCTACTCTCAGATGATTCATCGAGCGACTTGGCAAAATCGTTTGTCCTAATGTCAGAGAGGGGCTTCACCGAAGTAGACGTTGTCGGAATTGATGGAGGTAGTTCCGAGCATGTCCTTGGAACTTGGGCGGCTCTAACAGAGGCACCTCCTGGAATCTCGATTAAATTACACCATTCTAGTGGAATTACCAAACGACTTCATCCGGATGATGGTCCTCTTGATTTTGTTATACCAAAGAGTGACGAATTCTCAGTATTCGCCTTAGAAGACTGTCAACAAGTAAGCATCTCTGGCGCCCGCTGGAATCTCGATTCAGAACCAATGAATTTCTCAACCAAGGGTCTGCATAACCAATCTTTAGGAGAGGAAATCAGCATCAGTACCGATGGTATTCTAGCAATAATTTTCCAGTCCTGAATCAAATCAAGACTCATCATTTGAGTTAGGGTTCAAGGAGAGTAACATTGCAATTGGGCGAGTTCTTGGGTCGCTCTCTAGTGCTAGCTTCATAATCACAGCGAGAGGAATCCCGAGAATCAATCCCATTATGCCCCAAGCCCAGCCCCAGAATGCTACTAGAATCAGCAGAACTATCGGCGACATGTCGAGGCGCTGTCCCGCAAGTTGAGGCTCGACAAATTGACCCCATGCAACTTGGTTACCGAATAGTGCTCCAAGGATCAGCAACGCAGTCATAGGCTCAAAGAGAATAAACGAAATTATTGTTGGAGGAATGAAAGAAAGTGGCGCACCTACGTATGGCACGAAGTCTAGAAGGAAGGTAATTGAAGCCCACATAAACCAACCTGGAATTCCCATATAACTGAGGATAATTGCCACAATTATCGCTTGACCAAAGGCCACAGATGCTTTGGTTATCACATAGGTATTTATCCCCGCTCCAGCGTTTTCCACAATCGAAGAAAATCTATCCATCTCATCTGGATATGCGGCCTCTAATCTTCGAGGAAGTGTTTCTGCCTCAACGATGATGAAAATCAAGAATATGAATACTGTAATTGCGCTTCCAGTAAAGCCTGCTAGCGTTCCGACGAAATCGGTGGTGATTGTATTGATTCTCTCTACCGTAATCAAACCTGTAAGCGCGCTTGTATCGATTGAATATCCATAAACTGAAAGATCTGAAAACCATGAGATTTTTGCCGTAAATTCATCCTGTAAGACCTCGGCTTCGGTGCTAAAATCTTGAAGACTTTGATAGAGAATATTTCCTACGAAAAAGAACAACAAAACTACTCCAGTAGTAAGTATCCCATATGCAGCCAATGGGTGACCGTATCTGTCCTCTAACCATTGGGCAGGAGGGCGAATTAGGAAAAACAATAGGACCGCTACTACCAATGGCTGAATGATAGGTTTTAGATGAATAATCGCAAGAATTGAGATTAACAAGAGTATCGCGATATGACTCAAAGTACTGACTTCCACGCTGCGGAATGACCTGATGTTTGGTGCGCTCATATTGGGGTGCGTGAGGTTAACCCCCCATCAACCTCACCCCAGAATCAGACCGTTAATTGTGAATAAATTTGAGAAAAACCTTCGGCGTTCTGTCCAAAAGTAAAATTTTCGAGAACTCTTTCACGTCCTGCTTTACTACGTTTTTCAAGGCCATCTCGATCAGATAAAAGACTGAGAATAGCACTCGACATCGAGTCGATATCCGCCATGGTGAATAATGCCCCAACTGACTCATCGACCATTTCAGGTAATGGCCCATGGTCTACTGTTGCAACAGGTGTTCCAGAGGCCATTGCCTCTAGAGGAATCAAACCCTGGCCTTCGTAATAAGAAGGGTATACGACGAGATCTGCATTACGAAATTCTTCGGCTAATTTGTCAAAAGGCATCCCTGAGTCAATTCGTACTGAAGAAGAAATTCCGAGATGTTTTGCTTGTTTAATTAGCCTCTTTTTCAGGTTACCTCGACCCACGATTAGCAATTCTGTATTCGGACTTCTCTGCTTTACTTCGGCAAAGGTTCGCAGTAGTGAACCGTATCCCTTGCGAGCCGCTAATCGACCTACTGCAAGGATTTGCTTGTTTTCTGTGTCCTTCGGTTCCTCACTTGGATGAAACATCTCTGTATCTACTCCCCAATGAATCACCTGACAGTTCCAGTCAGCGGGAGGAGAATACCTCTCAAGGAAGTCCTCTTTTGTAGCATGAGAATTTGCCACACAGATATCTGAACCGTTAACTGCAGCTCGCTCAAATTTAGCATAATGGCCAGCAGTTAGCAAAATTGCTAGGTCATTTGGATTTGCCCATACAGCGGCTTCTTTCTGCTGGGCTGCGGTACGCAAACCATCTCTTTCGCCCAGCCATGAACCATGAAGTGACGACACGATAGGAGCAACATTTTTTTTGCATTCTTTGAATTGTGATTCTGTCCACGAAATCATTGGGCAGTGTAAATGAACTACATCAACTGGATCTTGTGAATGCAATTTCTTTAGATCTGAAAGTGCATACTTGCCGTACGATTTAGTAAATGCCATTGGAGCATATAGCCATTTGACTTCCCGAATATTCACTCCTTGCTGTTCAAGGGCTTTTCCACCACCGTCTCGTGTAATCACCGTTATTCGATGTCCAAGCTCAACCAAAGCAGCTGATAGATGGTAGACTGTTGAACCCATACCACCCCATCTAGGTGGGTATTCTGCCGACAGCATAGCGATGTGCAGACCCATCTCAACCATCTATCGCTCAAGGGCTGCTCATTTCAAACGAATGGCCTTCCCGTCGCCAGAGATTTCCTATAATTACGCCTTTTTTAGTTGATTTTCAGTAGCCCTAACGCCAGTATGATTCATAGCGGTCGGTTCGGTCCCCGTGCTTGATTTAGATGGCTGAACCACTCCCTGTACACGTTACTGTGGTAATCCCAACTCGTAACGAAGAAGCGGCCATCGTCGATACGATTCGCTCGATTCCTAACGATGGTTGGTGTGAGAAGTTGGACTTCCTGATTGTCGATGGCAACTCCACTGACAAAACTAGAGAGTTGGCGGAAGAAGAAGGTGCTAGCGTCTATCTCGAGCCCCGCAAGGGATACGGTCGCGCATACAAGACCGGATTTGCAATGGCACCAGGTGATGTGATTGTGACTATGGATGCAGATTGTACCTACCCTGGAGAAGAAGTTCCTGATTTGGTTCGTAAACTAATGCAAGAGGATTTGCAATGGATTACCTGTGATAGACTTCGAAGAGCCGAAGAAGGTGCTATGCCCGGATTACACGGATTTGGAAATTGGGTATTATCTACTACTGCAAAGGTCTTGTATTGGTATGGAGTCCATGATTCCCAGAGTGGAATGTGGGTATTCCGCAAGTCAATTTTCGAGGACGAGAGAGTCCGGCCTCGCCACGATGGAATGCCTCTTTCTCAAGAATTCAAGATTCGTGCTCGCCGTTACCTTGGCAAGAAGAAGACCGCGGAAGTCAGTGTTCCTTACCGGCCAAGAGTTGGAGAGGCTGAAATCAACACCTGGGGAGATGGTTTGCTCAACCTTCGATTCCTCTTCACCCATCGCCTAGGTTTGACCCGGCAGGTCACTCCCTGGGGACCTGAGTAGAATCTCAAGCAGAATCGTCTTGGTCGTATTTTGAATCTTCAGGATTTTCATTAACAACCACCAAGTCATTATCAAACTGAATACTAGTCTGGACCTTCGGTTGATCCTTGAGGGTGAGGGCCAGAACACCGCCGATAATTAGGACTAATAGCGCACCGCAAATGCCACAACAGCCTCCGAATGCCCCCAGAAATCCGCCGACTGGAATTTTATCTTCAAGAATCATGATGTCGCTATCCCCTACGACATCTCCAGAGAATTTCACTTCCCAAGTGCCGCCTTGTTCCACATAAATATCGCCAACATATGTGTATCCCGGCTCATAGAAATAGTCACATGAATTGTCCTCCTCACATGGTATAAACCGATTATATTCATCACCGTCTAATACTTCCACTGAAACAGATCTACCTTCTTCAATAAACACATAATAATTCGAATCCCAGTTAAATTCTCCAGAAAATGTTGCAGGAGTATTTCCAGTCCAATATACCTCCCCCGCCCTATCTCGGTCCATGGCAGAATCTAATTCTGCGCCTCCTATTGCAAAAGCTATGCCGCTAATCACAAATAGTACGGCGCCAAGACCTAGTGTCACTTTGGTCATTATATGCATAATCTGACAGGGAAGATGAGTGACCTTCAATGTTTAGTCGGCATCGAACTCATCATCTAATTCTCTAGGATCAAAAGT
>CALEIW010000093.1 GCA_937876055.1 uncultured euryarchaeote | reverse complement strand
ATGCTAATCGGAATTATGTTCTCAATCGCCCTAGTAATTGGCCTAGCCATTGTATTGCAAAGAGGGCGCAGAGAAGTTGTCAGCGCCGAGGTGTATGATTATGAGGATGAATACGACTATTCGGGGTATGAAGAGCCTGAACCGAGTCCATTAGTGGCTCCTCCGCCACCTCCTGGAATGGGGCCTCCTTTACCGCCTGAAGGTCTTCCTCCTGGTTGGACTATGGAACAATGGAATTACTACGGCGCTGAGTACCTCAGGCGCCGAGAACAGCAATAGTTCCACTGAATTACTCATAACGCACCTTCAAGAAGGTGCGCTGGACAGGATAGACCCCGAGGGATGCACGATGAGCGATGAAGAGTCACCTGTTGACCCACTAGAGTCGTGGGAAGATGGTGCTGCATTCGGTGTCTCCGCGGACAAGGATCCAGTCTGCAAAACTCCCGTAGAAGAATGGGCAGAACAACTGGACATTGTCTCGACTGAGGAAGTTCCGATACCAGAAAAACTGGTTGATCAGGTAATTGGTCAAGAGGCCGCTTCCATAATCGTCCGTAAGGCCGCCGAACAACGCAGACACATTATCATGGTCGGAGAACCAGGAACTGGTAAGTCCATGTTATCTCGCTCAATGACTGAATTTCTACCAAAGGAACAACTTGAGGATATTCTAGTCTATCGTAATCATGAGGACGAGAACGAACCAAGAATCAGAACTGTTCCCGCAGGACGAGGTTCGAGTATTATCTCAGAACGTCGCGCACACATAAAACAACAAAGAGAGAGAACCAATCGCACTTTGCTATTCATCGCCCTAGTGGTTGGTGCGGCCTTGTTACTTGCCACATTATCCTCAGGTGAGATTCTGACTTTCATATTTGGGTCATTTCTACTTGTTTTCGGATACTTTTTCCTAAGAACTCGCCTAAATTCTGGCGATGAAGGTAACATTCCAAAATTACTAGTAAAACACGAGCGAAACGAAGAGGTGCCGTTCATTGATGCCACAGGAACACTCGCTGGTGCTCTGCTTGGTGATGTTAGACACGACCCATTCCAGTCTGGAGCAGATCTGGCAACTCCAGCACATGAAAGAGTAGAGCCCGGTGCTGTTCACCGAGCAAACAAGGGTGTTCTCTACATTGACGAAATTCGCATGCTAAGAATGGAGGAACAACAAGCTCTCTTGGTGGCAATGCAAGAAAAGGCATTGTCAATATCAGGTCGTTCCGAGCGAAGCAGTGGCGCTCTGACCAAGTCAGAGCCCGTGCCTACTGACTTCATTCTCGTGGCTGCAGGTAATCTGGATAGTATCCAAAACATGCATCCTGCATTAAGAAGTAGAATCCGTGGATATGGTTACGAAGTATACGTCAATACCGACATGCCCGATACGGCAAGAAATCGTAGAAGATTAGTTCGCTTCGTTGCCCAAGAAGTAAGAAACGAAATGAAGAAAGATAGTGGAAAGTCAATCCCACACTTTGACAAAGGCGCCATAGGATTGGTACTGAAAGAAGCTCAGCGTCGAAGTGGCCGCCGTGGAAAGCTTTCACTCCGACTTCGTGAATTGGGGGGCTTAGTACGAATCGCTGGTGATCTCGCTGCTGAGGAAAATGCCTCGATGGTATTGGCTGAACATGTCGTACGCGCGCGAGCGATCGCAAAACCACTTGAACAACAGGTCGCAGACAGGTATCTTGAGCGACAATCAGAATATGCAATGCTAGTCAATACAGGGGAACGGATTGGCCGAGTTAATGGCCTAGCAGTTCTCGGTGCAGATTCTGGTCTTTCCGATTACTCAGGAGTAGTCCTACCTGTCGAGGCCATGGTTACACCCGCACAGGGTCGGTCGGGCCAAGTCATAGCTACAGGAGGCCTATCCGACTTAGCCAAAGAATCCGTCACTAATATCAGCGCTGTTGTAAAGAAATTGACAGGCAAGGATATCCAAGACTACGACCTACACGTGCAGTTCCCAGGTACTCACAATGTCGATGGAGACAGTGCTTCGATTACCATGGCTACGGCAATTATCAGCGCCTTTGAAGGAGTTCCAATCGATCAAAACCTAGCAATGACAGGATCACTATCTGTCCGTGGTGAAGTTTTGCCAATTGGTGGGGTGTCAGCAAAGATAGAGGCTGCAGTGAAGTCTGGAATAGAGAGAGTGATTATTCCTCGCAGCAACTTGCAAGACGTGCTAATCGATGAAAAGTATGAATCAATGGTGGAAGTGCTTCCAGTTGATTCACTAGATGAAGTACTGCAACATGCCTTGGTTGGAGCAGAAGAGAAGGTAACTCTCGTAGAGAGATTAGCCAGCGTAATCGATACAATCTCAAGTGGAGCCGACACTCAACCTTCTGCGTAACTTTGCAGTTTTATCCGAGTTCCTCTGAACGCCTAATTCAAGGTCCGTCTTTACGCCGTTAGTTAGGGGATTGCATGCCGGCACCAGCAATAGTAGTTCATGGAGGAGCAGGAGCGGGGCCCGAGAGATTATCTAATCTGCAACCCGCAATTGAAGCGGCTCGTCTTGTTTTTGAATCGGGTGGAGATGCAATTGAAGCTGCGGTAGAGGCATGTGTCGTGCTTGAAGATGATCCAGTCTTCAATGCGGGAACGGGTAGTGTGTTGAGAAATGATGGTTCTGTGCTAACCGATGCATCTTTACAGGTCTCAGATGGAAGGATGGGTTTTGTTGCAGTAATGGAAAATACTCCCAATCCAATTCGTATTTGTGTCGACCTTCTCGAAGAAGAAATCAATGGCCTTGCTGGAACAGGTGCTCGAATATGGGCAGATGAACGTGGTCACCTGAAGGCACCTGTGGTTGGAAGGCCACCAAAAGGCAACAAAGGTGATGTTGGTGAGTTAGGCGGCTCTATGCCAGAATTACAAACTGACACTGTTGGCGCTATTGCCAGAGATTCATCAGGATTAATCGCCGCCGCAACCAGTACAGGGGGGACCTCCCATAGACCAGCAGGTAGAGTGGGGGACGTGCCATTACCTGGTTGTGGTTTCTGGGTACAGGACGGGCTCGGAGTCGCCGCTACTGGGGTAGGTGAAGCGATTACAACCGCCTTACTCTCATATCGCGTGCATCAAAAAATTCTGAATCTCGGCGAAGGCAATCTTGAATCCGGAATGCGATGGGGGATTAGGGAATTAATCGAACCTAAAACAGCAGTCGGAATCATCTCATTAGCGTCTGAAGGAGAAGGTTGTGGAGCCGCTAATACCGATATGCCTTGGGCGACCTGGTGTTCTGCTCTTGAATTATGATTCTGCATTGACGGGGATGCGCTTAAACAGGGGTCGCTGGTGGGCGGGCCGTTGGAGGCACAACATGTCAGACATAGAGACTCGCGTTCAGCAAATCGCTCAAGTTCTCGGTCAGTTAGAGGACACTCAAGTTCCGCGTAACATTCGTAACTCCGCCCGGGATGCAGTTGAGAAATGGCTTCTCAACAAAGATAAGGAGATAGACATCCGATTAGGGATGACTGCTAGTATCCTAGACGAAATTTTCAATGATGCAAATTTACCAACTCACTACGGTCCACTTTGCCTACAGATTCAAACCGCTTTAGAGGCTCTACTAAACGAAGTAAAACAAACTTAGAGCAATGGTAAAGCAATACCAAAAGCAATTGTAAACATTACAATTGCAATTCCTCCATCAATATATCTCCATGCCTTTGGATTCTCCATCAATGGAGATAATAGTCTTGCTCCATATCCTAAACTAAAGAAAAATATGAATGAAGCAAGGGCTGCACCAATTCCAAAAATTTCACGTTCAGGTCCATCATATCTAGAGGATGCGCTCCCTAACAAGACCAAGGTATCGAGGTATACATGCGGGTTTAGCCAAGTGAATGCTAATGTTGTAATCACAACAGCTGAGAATTTCTCCTCTTCACTCTCCAATATATCGATACCTTGTGGGTCCATTGCCGATCTAACTCTTAGTAATCCATAAACTACAAGAAATGCTATCGCTGCTAATGAAATCCAGAAGGCTCCTTCTTCATATTCCGCTAACCACGCCCCAACTCCAAGAACTCCAGCGGCAATTAATGTAGCATCAGAAATAGCGCAAATGCAACAGACAACAAAAATATGCGAGCGCATTAATCCTTGACGCAAAACAAAAGCGTTCTGAGCACCTATCGCTACTATGAGGCCCAAACTAATCGCAAACCCTTCCATTGCGATGCTTAGCACAGATGGCCCTAAGGATGAACATTGAAAACCATTGAGGCTTGTAAAAAGAGCCAATTCATGCACTTCGGCGCTCTACAGCCTTCTTTCGAAGTCCCGTGTATCCGCACTTTCGGCAGACACGAACCTTGGTGCCACGGTGGGTGGCACTGCACTTCATGCAAATCCACTTGTGGAGCAGACGTCCCTCTGCCTCTGGAAACCGCTGAGCCATACAGGCGCGCCGACCTAACTCTCCTTCATAATCCATTCCCAACTACTAATCGTCTTAATTCACAGTCATTGGCTGACCAATGGTTTCATACACCCTCCGTCAAGCACAGCACAACGGTGCCTGCGACGGTAGTGCTAGGAGCCCAATGGGGCGATGAAGGCAAAGGTAAGGCGATAGACCAACTTGCCCCTTTGTCAACGTGGGCAGTTCGCTTCCAAGGTGGAAATAACGCAGGTCACACAATAGTAGTTGGAGATACTACTTTGAAGCTTCATCAAATACCATCTGGAGTTACATCGAAAGAATGCAATCTTGTTCTAGGGGATGGCATGGTAATCGACCCTTGGGTGCTAGATGAGGAGCTTTCACGTTGGGAGAGTCTAACCGGAGAAAAGCCTGAAGGGGACAGACTATTCATCAGTGAAAGAGCCAGTGTGATACTTCCTTTCCACAAGTATTACGATAGTGCAGACAAGGTAGTTGGCACAACTGGAAGAGGAATTGGTCCTGCCTATCGAGACCGAATTGAAAGAGTGGGAATTCGCTTCACAGATATTGAAGAAATTCTTTCAGATCAGACAATGATTGATGAAACCGTAACTCGAATGAACAAGCAGTTAGAAACAGTCGGTTACAATAAAGATATCACAGCATCTGAATTGAGTTCAGAATTACAATGGATACTAGATCGATTTGGCCATGCAATCAAGCCCACTGGTTTGATGGTTGATTTGGCCCTAAGAAATGGAGAAACTGTACTTCTAGAGGGCGCCCAAGGAGCATTACTTGACATTGACCAAGGGACCTATCCGTTCGTTACTTCAAGTGTTGTAGGTAGGGCAAATGCTACCCATGGAGCGGGAATTCATCCAGGTCACATCACAGAATGCTTTGGCATCACAAAGGCATACTGTACTAGAGTTGGAAATGGTCCGTTCCCAAGTGAACTTTCTCTTGAAGAGGGCCCAGGCCAACATATGGCCCAAGTGGGCCATGAATTTGGAACTACAACCGGCCGACCAAGAAGGACCGGATGGCTAGATATTGTAGCCCTCAAAGATGCGCACAGAGTTAGCGGATATACTGGCTTGGTCGTAACGAAATTAGATGTCTTAGGTGGTTTAGACGAAATCAAAATCTGTATTGGGTATGAATTGGATGGAAAACCGATTACACACTTCCCAACACGCGCTTCAGATGTTGAAAGATGTGTCGCGGTCTACGAAACACACCCTGGCTTCCCTGCATTAGCAGATGAAGACTGGATTAGTATGGCAGAGAGTAGTCGAAAAGAGGGTACAGGATATGATGCAATGCCGGATGAGGTTAGAAATATCGTAGATAGAATCGAGGTGTTAAGTGGAATTCCTGTAGTCTCAGTTGGTGTTGGTCCAGACAGGCGGGCATCTATTGCAAAGGTAGGAGGTCCCTTCGATATCGAATGGGACGAGGCAACCTTCTAATTGTGGATAATATTGGGGTATTTCATGGGATTCAAGTCCAAGGCTCGAAAGAAGCGTGCTGCAGCGGATGCTGCTGCCGGTCGAACTGGTAAGGACAAGAAAAAGGAATTCGAGGGGCAAGTCCGTTGTGATGTAGCCGGCTGCGAAAACTTCGCTGACAAGAAGATTGGAGGCCGACGAATCGCTTTCGACCGTGCTGCCGATGTTTGGGGTGAAGACGGCCTAGAGGGACAGTCGAGGCGAGTTTCAGTCTGTAAGGCTCACTACAGAGAATGGAAGAAGGCCAAGAAGGATGACATGGACGAATGGTCTTAGCGACATAATTTGTCTGAATATTCAATCGCAACAATGTTAGGTAGAATTTGCAGAGGCTGGTAACATGCCTCAACCAAACAATGAGCCAATCCTAGGGTTTGCCCCGGGAAGTCAAGAGAGAGCGGACCTACAAGCAGAGATGGATCGTCAGATGGGAGAGGTAATTGAAATCCCGTGCATAATCAATGGAGAGGAAGTTTTCACAGGCACCACCACTACACAAGTGATACCTCACAACCATGGTCATGTTTTGGCAAATGTTCACCTCGCCGGTAAGGCCGAAATGGAAGCCGCTTGCGAAGCAGCAGTTAACGCTCAGCAAGCTTGGATTGAATTAGGTCTAGAGGGAAGATGCGCCATATTCGAGCGGTGTGCGGACTTACTGGCGGGAGATTGGAGGATGCGTGTCAATGCCGCTACAATGCTAAACCAATCCAAGACAGCGTTCCAAGCCGAGATAGACTCAGCCTGTGAATTGATAGATTTCTGGAGATTTAATTGCCATTATGCCCGAGGATTCCATGATGACTTCCAACCTCTAGTTTCTCCTGACGGTGTTCAGAACTCGACAGAGATTCGCCCTTTGGAAGGATTTGTCCTTTCGATTACTCCGTTCAACTTTACCAGTATCGCAGCAAATTTACCAAGCGCTCCAGCAATCGTTGGTTGCACGGGTCTTTGGAAGCCAAGCCGTAATTCCTACC
>CALEIW010000092.1 GCA_937876055.1 uncultured euryarchaeote | reverse complement strand
GTCTAGATCAGCGACTGTGTCAGAGACCTGTAATTTTGAATTTAGAAAATCCACAACTATTGTCTCGTTGCTTGAATTTAGGAACACTACTCGATTCATAGCACCTTCAGGAGGAGCGCTGGCGGCAATGTGCTCGTCATCAACAATTACATTCCATGAGGAGTAAACTTCCATCAGAGTACTTGGCCTTTCAGCGGTTAGATGTGTCCAATTATATCCTCTAGATTCAGTCCATTCAGATAGATGTTCTACTGTATCCCTTGCAGGATCAATTGTAACCGATACGAATACAACATCATCACTTGCATCGCCCAGATTTGCTTGAGCCCATGCCATATTTGCTGAAATTGCGAGGCAAATATCAGGACAGCTTGTGTACACAAAAGCCACAACAACAACCTTTCCTTCTAGGTCGGAGAGAGTGAATTGCTGGCCATTTTGGTCGATTAGAGTAAAATCAGGTGCATCAGGTGGTTCTCGATATTCTATTCCATTGAATTCAATATCGTTGTCATCTTGGCCTAAACACCCAGATAGCAAAATCGAAACAAGTAGAATTGCGAATATTTTCTGACCCATATTCATTCCTCGAGTAGATACAGTATGTCTTCTAGGACCATTTCTGCATTCCAATCGGTGTCTCCCCACCAAACTCTTTGATTGAAATTCTTGTCAACAATGATTGTTCCTGTGGTATGATCTACCCAGTAACTTAGTGGATGGTGCTTGACGGTGACTGCGGCATCCTCTGACTGTTGAGTATCAACTCCACACCCCTCGTCGTCTACTTCTTCGCCTTCAGGCGTATCTGCACAGAGGTCAAATCCATCAGCTACTCCATCTCCGTCTTGATCAGAATCATAGGTGGTTAATCCAACGTCAAAGTTAACCCATACCGGTTGTAATTCTTCCAAACTTCCTGTAAGGTGTGGCCAATGGAATCCTCGGTCATCAGAGTATTGCTTTAGTACAGTAGAGTTGTCAGTCCATGGGTCTACAGTGATTGATAGGATTGCCACTTCTTCACCATATGCATCTCCCAATTGCTCAGCGACGTAGTGTAAGTTAGCACTTACAATTGGGCATATGTCGGGGCAACGTGTGAATAAGAAAGCGATAACGATGACTTTTCCTTCTAGTTCGCTTAAGGCGTAAGGCTCACCATCTTCATCGAGTAAAATGAAGTCCTCTACGGGTATTTTTGGCTTTATTTCTTCACCGTAAAATGGGCTTTCTTCCTGACCCATACATCCTGCGGTAAGTAGGCCTAGAGTAACAAGAATTACCGAAACGACACCCGAGTTGATTCTCATACTTCTTCTTCCTCCTTTGCTATGTTATTCGAATCTTCTCTGACATTGTTCCTCATTACCCAAATACAGGCGGCGACTACAAATGATATGATTGCACCAATAAGGAATATGTTTTCTAATTCAATCTCACCACTTGATTCAGATGGTTCTTGTCCACCTCCAGGCAAGGTAAAACCACCTGCTGGAGGTCCATTTTCTGTATGGTTATCCAATAGTACGGTTACATTGACAATATGCCATAGTGACCCATTGTTGAAAATCTGTACTTCCAATATTGTAGGCTTGTAGTACTCAGGGTCAAGCCATACTCGACATTCATCATCAGTAGTAAGCGAATTCGAAGGAGCTGTTTCACACTCCCATTCTATTGTGCCATTTTTTCCTTCGGTAGAAAATGTAAGTGTTCGATTCCTATCTACTACATTGTAAAAAATCAAGGTATCATTTTGTTGAACGGAGGCTTCGTCTGGCTGAACTGAATTATTTCTCATTATGAAAGCGAATGTGTTTGCGCCGTGAGCTGATGCAGTTGGAGCCATCAATAACACAACTGCCATTACCAATG
>CALEIW010000091.1 GCA_937876055.1 uncultured euryarchaeote | reverse complement strand
TCAGAAGGCACCAGATAAGTAAAGTCTAACAAATGCAACAGTGAATCCAAGTCGCCCCCATATACGTGTCAATACCTGTGCATTTTCGGATGAAATATCTCTACGGAACATCAGATTCCAAAGTCTTCGCACAAAATTTTGGTCTAATGGGTCATCAGGTCTTGGTATTCCTTTGAAGTGTCTTTCCAAATCAGAGAGAATACAGAATCGACCGCGGAAAAACCAGAGTATCTCTGTGGCGGCATATAGAACGACAACTCCCCACCACATCCACTGATACGGACCTAACCAAAGTACAGCACACCAGAGTGTAACCACCGTGTGAGAGAGATAGAACAAATCCCCTATCCGGTGAGATAGCCAACTTCTTTCCTGCCAGTCTTCTCGATTGCTGAAAACACCGAATTCAACCATTCTGTCACTTCAGTGTTGATCCTCTAACCATCGCTCAGCATCGATTGCGGCTTGACAACCCATTCCAGCGGCAGTAATTGCCTGTCTGTATCTTGTATCTACAACATCTCCAGCCGCGAATACTCCTGGAATGCTAGTCATTGTGTGCTCCTTTGGAATAATGTATCCAGAATCATCGGTCTCAATTTGATTATCAAGGAATGTCGTAATTGGTTTGTGTCCTATTGCGATGAAAGCTCCAGTGCATGAAATCTCTTCAGTTGAACCGTCGCGAGGATCTTCCAATACTGCTCCGGTGAGCCCTTTTTCATCAGAAAGCCACTTTTTTACGGAGCGGAAAGTCTTGATCTCAATCTTTGGATGATTCGCCGCTCTGTCATACATCACTTTTGAGGCCCGGAATACATCCCTTCTGTGGATGATTGTAACCTTGCTAGCAAATCTAGTCAGGAAAGTGGCTTCTTCCATTGCTGAGTCGCCTCCTCCTACAACGATAATTTCCTCGTCTCGGAAAAATGCCCCATCACAGGTTGCACAGGTACTGATTCCTCGCCCCTTCTGTGCGTCTTCGCCTTCAGCACCTAACCAAATCGCCTCTGCCCCTGTGCAGATAATCAAAGTCTCAGCAAGAAATTCTTCTCCTTCAACCCAGACTTTGAATGGCCTCTCGCTGACATCGACCTTCTCGACGTTTTTATCATGAACCTCAAGACCAAATCTTTCGGCTTGTTCTCTAAGTTGAATCATCATTTCGGGTCCGCCTATTCCTTGTGGGTAACCAGGGAAATTTTCGATATCAGATGTAAGCATTAACTGACCTCCAGATGCATAACCTGCGAACATCAAAGGCTCTAGCATTGCTCTAGCGGAATATAGGCCAGCGGTGTATCCTGCGGGGCCTGAACCGATGATGATTGTATTGCGGACCTTGTCGGACATAGGTTCTCCCAATGTCCGGCATTCTTTGAACATTGACTCTCAAACTTGACTGATATTTTCCTGAATGAGATCAGTTTTTCATCGAAACTACAGCACCCACTGCAGCACGAGCGTGAGGTTCAAGCCGTGGCTCAATATGTTCTGGCTCGGCTCCAGGTCCAATAATTCCCAAACCTATTGGCTTGTCATGCTTGATTTGTAGGTCGATTATTGCACGGGTAACGGATTGCCCCATAACTAACCCATGTTGAGTCTCTCCACGCTCGATTATACCCAGGGTAATCGCACCATCAACATCCTCTCGGAGGAGTAGTCTTTCCAAAGCGAGAGGTGCTTCCATAGATCCTGGAACCCAAACAACATCCGTTAATTCCGAATTCATCATAGATGCTTCATCACGGGCAAATTCTAGCATTTTTTCTACTTCTTCTTTGTGATAAGAACCGCAAACTGCAACTATTCTCATTTCTCTACCTCCATACTTCGAATCGTGTCTACGACAGCTTGGGTTCTAGAGTCAACCTCAATATTCACTAAATCTCCCTCAGTCTTTGCTCCGATCGTGGTAATTCTCAGAGTTTCCGGAATAATGTGTAGATAAAATCCCTCAGATTGTACCTCTCCAACCGTCAAGGACATACCGTCTACTGCAACATATCCCTTCTCGAGAATGTATGGTTTGGTATCGGCTTGATGTTCAATCAGTAGGTCGATTCCTTCACCTTTCTTATTTCTTTGTAGAATTCTCGCAGTGGACATAATGTGACCAGAAAGAATGTGCCCTCCTAATTCGTCACCCATTCGTAGAGATCTCTCAATGTTCACTCGACTACCCTGCTTGAGCAAGCCAATTGTGGTACGCTCCAAGGTTTCAGGTATTGCTTCAAACTGAACATTGCCTTCTATTGAAGAAACTACTGTCATACAAACGCCATCTATTGCCACGCTTGCGCCTATTTCTAAATCATCATCATAACCACTTAGGTCAACAACAATTGAACGGACCTCTTCTCCTTGCTCGGTTGACACAACCTCGCAAGACGCAGCCACAATCCCCGTGAACATTCTCAATCCTCCTCGTAAGGGCCACCGGTTTCACCAGACCAGAGGTCAATAATCCGAGCAATGATTTTCCTTGTTCCGTCGAGGTCGTCTGCTAATCCTTCGACCCTTCGCACCTCGACATTTCCCCAACCGTTCTCCTCCAATCCTTTCTTGATTGAGTCTTGCGAATGCTTCTGGTCGTAACCTAATGCGATGACATCGGGTTTCACTACTTCTAAGATATCAAAAATAGGTACACTTGGAGGGTTACCTACAATCGCCTCATCAACGGGTTTCAACCCCATAACCATGCGTCTTCTAAGATCTTGATTGGTCACGGGCTCGTGTTTTTGCTTTCTTACTGTATCATCATGAGCGACTACGACAATCAACTCGTCACCTAGGGACTTTGCCTGTTCGACATAATGCAGGTGCCCTGCGTGTAGTAGGTCGAAAACACCGACCGCCATGACCCGAATCATCCATATCTCCTCTCAGTCAAATATCGTCAATGCTTCGGTCAATCTTCAATCCCTAGAGCCTTTAGTAAATCATCACCAGTAATCATGGGTATGTTGTGCAATTCAGCGTACTTTCTGGCAGCCTTAACACTCAGGGCTTTATCTCCATCTGGTTGTAACATCTCAGCTCCTATGGTGGCTGGAACGTGGCCGGAGAGTCTTGCTATTGCTACAGCTAGTTCAGTATGGCCTTGTCTAGTTTCCAGACCACCAGGCGATTCTCTGCAGACAGGAATATGCCCAGGAGTCCTAAACTCTGAACCGAGCGCCTGCTGAGCAGTTTCTTCAGTCGCATTTGCCTGCATCATCTCTCCTGCTAATTCCCCAAACCTTCGCGTGGTTAGCGCTCGGTCTCGATCTGTAATTCCGGTGTAGGTTTCTCTGTGATTCAAAGACAGGGTGAAGGCAGAACGGGAATCATATTGTAAGTCGTCAGTGATTAATTTACCAAGAACTGGATTTTCCGCTACTAGTGCGGGGTGAGTATGAATGTCCTGTAACCAAGGAAGACCGAATAGACTACCTATCTCATCTCCGACTGCCAAGAATAGAAGCCCCCCACAGTCCTGCCGTAATCTGCGCATAACCGCAGGACTGGCCGCTGTTGCAGGCCATAGAAGATCAGTTTCACATTCTCTGAAATCAGAGTCGAAAACCATCACTGGTTTGCCTTCCGAGAAGGCTTGAATAGCACTTTCCACATTCGACTCCATGTTTGTTCCGACTCGGTGTTGATACCCGTTATTTTTGGTCCTTTGTTCTCACCGTAGGGTTATCATACCCGAGTCATCAGACGAATCATGGGTGGATTTCGAGCCCCGCTAAGGGTCGACCTAGCTGGAGGTTGGACAGACCTAGCACCGTACACTCACGACCATGGAGGAGAAGTGGTCAACTTCACAATTGACAAGTGGGTTACAGCAACTCCAGATGGTGAGGGGAATATCGATTTCCAATTTGATGTCCCTGCAGGTTCTGGACTAGGAACTAGTGGGGCTCTCAATGTTGCAAAGATCGCTGCTCTCGGAGTTGATGATGTAAGTGACCTAGATGTAATTGCAGAATTAGCCTTCGAAGCAGAAACCAACCAAGGTAATCGTTGTGGCCGTCAAGACCAATGGGCATCGGCACATGGTGGATTCAATCGTATTCTATTCATAGGGGATGGTGTTGAGAAATTACCATTTGAACCAGCCCCTTCTGCAAGAAAATGGCTGAAAAAGCATCTGATTATTGCACATAGTGGAATACAACATAAATCTGGAGATATGCAAGAATTAGTTTGGTCCCGATATGATGCTGGCGATCAAAGCGTAATCAATGGCCTCCAAACTATTCGCTTAGCCACCAAAATGATGGCTGATGCCCTTCAAAGAGACCACAGGCAGTTGGTGGTAGAGGCCCTAAATGAAATCTGCAAAGGAGTCGATTTACTCGATTCTTCGATACATGAACCATTTCGGGAAACAATCGAACCAATGCTTGCAGATGGTTCAGTGATGGCTTGGAAAGCTCTAGGTGCAGGAGGAGGTGGATGTGCCGCCCTTCTTTGCAATCCAATGAGCCTAAATTTGGTCAATTCGAATTTATCTGAGGTAGGTTGGCAAATCATCGATTGGGAGTATGATAATTCTGGCTTGGCTGCAATTTGAACCGAACCTTGTTGGGCGAAGCCTCAAACGCTACTTTCTGCCCCCGAACTCATGCGCTATGCAAGTAGAGGCCTTTCCTTAGCAGTTGTCTTACTTTTCTCTGTAAGTCTTCTTTCCGTTTTTGTTGTAGCGCAAGATGGCCAAAATAATCATCCGACAGAAGAACAACCCTACATGTACTTCTGGGGTTCTGATGATTTATCTGAATGCTGGAGTAATTTCGATAATGCATCAACAGGCTCTTCAAGTTCTGGATTCGGTGAAATTGCATTTCCGGCTGGGGATGATGTATCTGTTGAGTATTCTTGTAATATGCAATCAGCCTTTACAGATGATTTTCTTCTAGCAATTAACGAAACTATTTCGATGAGGTTGAAATTTAATATTGAGTCTGGAAATTGTGGAGGCGATTGTACCGATCTAACTCTAACTCTTTCCAGGGGTCAAGAAGAAATCAATCAATTTGTACAATCCGCGAATTCAGTGAACAATGGTAATGACTTTACTACTCAGTGGGACATTTTAGTCGATGATTCCGTTAGAACATGGGACAAGGACACCATGCTTACACTGACAGTTGAGTATTCAGTACCGGCTCAGGGTGGACCACAGTGTACAGACCCTCCTGGGCCTGTAGGACCAATTGCGGACTGTTCCGGCAATTTCCGCATGTACTATTCCGAGGACGGTGGCAGTCCTGGGGAGGTTTATGCAGAATTTCCAATTTACGTATCATTGACAGATGCTAGCAATAACGTCGGCAAAACCTCGGTTGGACCTATTGCCTTTTTCATACCATTTCTAACAATCACTGCCCTCCTAGGTGTAGTCGCTGTGAGAGAGGGTTGGAAATCTGAATCAGATGAACCGTTTTATTCGAACGCGCTTGATGTAGAACGTTACAAATCAATGCCTTCAAATGCAATATCATCGACAAAAACTGGATTGTCCGAATGGATGGAAGGAGGTCCTCTTACAGAAAATAAAACACGGAGAGTGATTACTCTCTGTATTCTCTACTTTGCCCAAGGATTGCCTTGGGGTTTTGCAAGTGTTGCTTTCGCAGCATACTTGGTAGAAAATGGAACCGAAGTCAAGGATATCGCAATTCTATTTGCCACTGTAGCATTACCTTGGACATTCAAGTGGATTTGGGGGCCAGTTGTTGACGCTGTATTTATCGAGAGATTTGGTCCACGTCGACAGTGGGTATTATTTGCTCAAACCGGTATGGCGGTTAGCCTAGGTGGTTTGTTGGTTATTGACTCAACTATTGGTGATTTGAATAATGAAATTTCATTGGTAACTAGAGTATTATTCATTCACAATATCTTTGCTTCACTGCAAGATGTTGCTACTGATGCCCTAGCTGTAGAAATTCTTCAACCAGATGAGGTTGCTAAGGTAAATGGTTTCATGTTCGCTGCAAAGAGACTTGGAATAATTATCGGTGGTGCTGCACTAGGAGTACTTGTAACTAAGATTGGCATTATTGGAGTTATAATAGCCTCAATGATTCTTCTGCTGATGGTCGCATGGTTCCCACTAACCATGATCGAAAAGCCAGGGGTGCAATTGTTCCCATGGTCAAAGAAGGTGGGAGTTATTGAGGCCGAAATAGTTAGTTCAGAAGCAAAAGACGTTGAAGATGTTGAGGATGAAGAGACTCCCTGGGTAGATGAAGAAGATTTCCGAGTAGCCAGAACAGTAGGTTATGCATTATCTGAAAGTAGAATCTCAATACCTGCATTGTTCGCAATCCTTGGACTAACAACCTGGTTTATTGGCTTTGCAATTGATGTATTTACCATTGATTGGGGCCTTGGATCAGATCTTCGAGATTTTACAAACCCTGCATCTTACTTCTTCATCATAGTTGGGTTAGTCACATTGGGAATTTCAATATCAATGAATCAAATAGAGGATGCGAAAGAGCTGCCTAAAGTTCCGAATCCATTCTTGGCCTTACCAACGGGAACGAGAACCACTGTTGCCAGAACGTCGTTCTATCTTGTCAAAGCCTTTTCAGTAAGGTCGGCATTCTTGCTGATATTCCTCTGTTTGTTATCGGAATTGTATTACTTCGTCGGACCGATTGTCATTGACATTTTCATCAACGAAGCCGGTTGGTCGCAGGCGAAGTACAATGCTATTGTTGGTGGAGTGGTAGTATTTGGTGCAATGTTTGGTCAAATATTCGGTGGACTTCTAGGGGACAAGTTCGGAACAAGAAGAGTTGCTATGGTTGGATTCCTTCTACTCGCATTAGCGAATGCATCACTCGCAATGCTAGAACCATTTTGGACAAACACAACTGTGATGACAATATTCCTAATTTTCCAGGCATTCGTAGCAGGAATAGCATGGATTTGTATTATCTCACTATCTATGAGATTGACTTGGAGTAAGGTTGGAGGGACTCAATTTACGGCTTACATGTCTCTGTTCAATTTGTCCGGAGTAACCGCTTACCTGCTTACAGAGAGGATGATAGAAATTTTCGATTACTCATCAGCAATTTATGTTGGTGCCGCTCTGACAATGATTTCCTCAATAATGCTGATTTTCATTGATGAGGACGAGACAGACCGAGTCTTGGAAGGTCGTTTAGGAGACGATGACGAAGATGAGGACGAATGGTGGACTGAAGCGGGTGAATCAATGGAGGGTGCAGAGCTTGGTGAGCATGCAACAGTGGCTTGATTCATGTGAAACGGATTTCCTTATGTTTTCACAAACCGTGTGCTATTATTGCACGCGAGCGAAAAATTTCCTGGATGCAAAGGGCCTCACTTACACAGAGGTAAATTTTGACCATGAAGGCGATCTCCGTTGGGAAGTAGTTGATGCAACTGGCCATCGTACTGTTCCAGTATGCTTTGATGTCAGAGGTGAAAAACCAATCTTCATCGGTGGCTCTGATCATTTGATGGATTACCTTGCCTGATTTGACTAAATCGAATCAGCCATTCTTTGAATTGAATTTTTCAGTTCGTCTAATTGGTTCAAATTGACCATGTGGCCTTTTTCATGCTCAAGGCGAGTAACTTGCCATCCTGCGGATTCATAGATTTCCGCATGTTCTATAGCTACTTCTATAGGCACAAGATGATCCTTTCTTCCATGCATCCAAACAACTTCTCTTGGCTTAAGGAAGGGAAGTGATTCTGTCAAAAAATCTGGCCTAACAGTCTTTGTTCCTATTAGAACAAGACCAACTATTCTCTCATGTAAATCTGTTTCTAAAAGTGCAGAGGCAATCGCTCCACCCTGAGAAAACCCTCCGATAATCACAGGCCCATTTGGAATCTCTCGAATCACCTTTTGCATAGAATCTTCGACTTGTTTTTGTGATTCTGAGTCCAATGGTAGAGTTGGGTCTTCAGCCCGTAACCACCAAGCAAATCCACCCCTAGTTGGATGTTCAATTTCTGCTTGCGGGCAGATAACATTCCAACCATTAGGTACCAACCTATCTGCAAGTGGTTGCATTTTCTCTGAAGTTCCAGTCATACCATGTAGCATAACGAGAGTTCCAGAGGTCATTTCGACACCTCAGAGTGTCCATGAAAAGGTAATTGCACCGGCGATAATTAGTCGAAGATCTGAATCGCCGGTAAAGGTCAGGGTTAGCGTATATTCCTCACTTGGGTAGGGGATCGTTCCCAATGTGCCGTATTCTTCTGCACCCGGGCCCCAAGTTCGTTGTAGAGCTGATACCGATGTATGGTCTCTAAGCGTCAGGCTAATGCTTGAACTCCCGCTTCCGCAAGCAGCGTCTAGGTAGTACACCATTTCGTCCCACTCTCCATCACTAGGATGGTCACTGACGAGGAATGTATCTCGTATCTCAAAATCAGTACCTGCGTTCTCCCAGGTATCGGAATATAGGTCGCCTCCACGGATGAAGAAGACCTCGCCATCATGACCTTCGCCATCTTCTGTGTGTCCATTTGTTGCAAGCATCATTCGTAACTGCTCGATCCCTTCGGAATCAGTCCAGATAAACGAAGAGAAGAAACCAACATCTGTGTTGAAGGTATAGTCGAGTCTAGCACCATCGGCTGCTTGAGCAGACATTGTCGCATGGTTCTTACCTACATCTAGGGCTGTAGCAGTCCAATCGTTAGTGAATAGGGAAAATGCCCAAGAATCCCCTTCTGAAATCGGGAAGGTCAAAACTGGCTGTGGAAGCCCATTTTCGTATGCGCTTAGATTGTCGTGTGTTATCCTACCAAGAAATGGGTTGTGGTTGAGAACAGCGTGTCTTCTTGCCTCACCTATGGATGAGATAGCCAGCATGTAGGCGGTTCCTTCTTCTTCGCTGTCCGAGGCAACTACCAGTCGGGCAGTATCATCAGTGTATTCTGGTGTAGAGAATGTGTATAGCCACCAATCTCCAATGTGCCAAGTTGGTACATCAATTGTGTGATCTGCCCCTCCACTTCCACCAGAATCAGTTAGTCCTGCACAGCCAGCAACACTGGCCATAAGCAACAGCATGGTCAGGCCAATGGCGCCGCTCCGCATGGCCGACCCTAAGGACAGACTCTCAAGAGTCTGACGCTTCAGCGTCCAAACATGTTTGGGCAGTTTATGCAATTAGACTGGCGATAACAACCGATACGATTGACATCAGCTTGATCAGGATGTTTAGTGAAGGTCCACTGGTGTCCTTGAATGGGTCACCAATAGTGTCACCGACTACTGCTGCAGAGTGAGCATCGTCACCCTTTTCTGCGCCAGGAATCTCTCCTTGCTCGATAGCTTTCTTTGCATTGTCCCATGCTCCTCCGGCGTTTGCCATGAATAGAGCCATCAGTACACCGGTAGCGGTTGCACCAGCCAAAGTTCCTCCGAGGGCCTCAGGCCCTAGTACAAGTCCAATTACAACAGGGCTTGCTACTGCAACTATTCCTGGCATAATCATCTCGCGGAGAGCCGCTTGCGTGGAAATATCGACACAGGTTGCGCTGTCTGGTTCGACACCTTCACGACCTTCCAATAATCCGTCAATTTCTCTGAATTGTCTGCGAATTTCTGTAATCATATCTTCTGCTGCTCGTCCCACAGACTTCATTGTCATAGCAGCGACTAGGAATGGAAGCGCACCACCGATTAGTAGACCAATTACAACGTCTGGATTGGTTAAGGAAAGATCTAGAGTTTCACCTACTGCCAAGGCTTCTTCTGCCCTAGTCTTGTATGCGGCGAATAATGCCAAAGCAGTTAGTGCAGCACTACCTATTGCGAATCCTTTTCCGATCGCAGCAGTTGAGTTTCCGATTGAGTCTAGGCCATCTGTGATTTCTCTCACTTCTTTTCCTAGTCCAGACATCTCCGCAATTCCACCAGCATTATCTGCTACTGGTCCGTAAGCATCGACTGTCATGGTAACACCAACAGTTCCTAGCATTCCCATAGCGGCCATTGCTATTCCGTAAAGCCCGGCATCTCCGCCACCCATTACATCGTTAGCAAAGTAAATTCCACCGGCCATTAGAAGAACAGGAAGGAATACAGATTGCATACCTACAGCAAGACCTGCAATAGCATTGGTTGCACTTCCGGTCTTGGAAGCCTCTCCGATGTATGGAATAGCTTGTACCTTGATTCCGAATACAGGCTCGATTCCTGTGTAGTACTCGGTAACTAGTCCGATTAGAATACCTACTAGTGATCCAATTGCGACTGCCTGAATTACGGTTGTGTCCAATTCTAGGTAATCTAGGGTGAAGTATCCTCCACCGATGAATAAAGCCGCCCCAATGAATGTGGTATTACGTAGTGCAGCTCCAGGATGCATGTTTTTCATACCAGAAATTGAGAAAACCCCAATAATGGATGAGATATATCCTACAATAGCTAGAGCGATTGGAATCATCAGGTAATCTGCGCCCAAATCTTCACTGGCTTGAGCGATGACCATAGCAGCAATGATTGAACCTACGAATGACTCGAAAATATCAGCCCCCATTCCAGCAACGTCACCAACATTGTCTCCAACATTGTCAGCGATTACACCAGGGTTGCGTGGGTCATCTTCAGGAATACCAGCTTCTACCTTACCAACAAGGTCTGCACCTACATCCGCAGCCTTGGTGTAAATTCCTCCACCAACACGAGCGAATAGTGCGATTGAAGAAGCACCCATCCCGAATCCAGCGACGTTTTCTACAGAAAGGAATCCATCTCCGCCAACGGGGTCTGTCATGTAATACATTAGGGAGATTCCAAAGAGACCGAGTCCGCCTACGGCAAGTCCCATTACCGCTCCACCATTGTATGATGTAGTGAGAGCCGCTGCTTGACCACCGTTTGCCGCTGCTTGAGCAGTGCGACCATTAGCACTGGTAGCGGATTGCATTCCACTAAATCCAGCTGCTACACTACAAAGAGCACCGATGATGAAAGCGATCATAGTTTCCAAACCAAGACCGTTATCTTCACCACCAGCGAATAATAATCCAGCGACAACAACGATGAAAATCGCCAGCATTCGATATTCAGCCATTAGGAAGGCCATTGCGCCATCCTGAATTCTTCCAGTGATAGTTGCTACGGTTTTGTTTTCAATTTCGATTGAATCAACCTTTCGATATAGCATGAATGCTATGAGCAGTCCTAGTATTCCTGCTCCCATTCCCATCATTCCAATTTGTTCTCCGTCCATAATATCACCAATTAGGTTGAATCGCCGACCTAGGGTCCCTATTTAATCCGAATCCACAATAATCGCCCCTACGGGGCGGAGATTATACTTGATAGCGACTCACGACAGTGGCGAATGAAGACAAAATACTGGCCCCATCATGTTCTCCTTTGAAAGAAGCTAATTCTTCATCGCTTATGTGTCCCCATTCATGAGCACGCTCAATTCTTGCCTTAGCTGCCTCTGGATGGAATTGTATTCCCCACGAAGGTAAGGGCTCACCATCTTCGGAATGAACTCGAACTGCAGTAACCCCGTTATGGCTTGTTGAGCATAGAAGAGAACAAGATTCTGGAACACTCATTACGTGATCTTGATGGGTGAATAATCCTGCAACACAAGAGTCATCCGAAACATGTGAGGTAAGCAATTCGTCATCTTCTCCTGTTTCAGTGAAGTCCAAGTCCCAAATTCCACTTGAAAGGGAGTCGGCACGCTCGATGGTTGCACCTAGAGCGTGGCAAAGTAATTGGTGACCGAAGCAAATTCCTAATGTTGGCCTACCTGCATTTGCAGACGCTCGAATCAAGGACGCTGTGGGAGCCATCCAATCCTCCCACATGCTAACATTACGACGTGATCCACTACAAACTACGGCATCCACGGCGACGGAATCTAGCCAATTTGCCATATCTACATCATTTTCAATCATCGGCATAACAATTCTTTGAAATGAAACTGTTCGGCCCTCTAATTCCACGGTGGTTGATTGCCAGAAGGGGAACTCATCATCCCAGTGAGGAACGTCTTCCTCCGAAAGCGGCACTTCTCCTGCTTCGGCTTTTTTACCAGCCTCAAAGGATTGCATTTGAGGTGTTACAAGTAGCAACTCTACATTTCCAGCTGCTGCAAAAGGCCTCACAACCTCCTGATTTCCGCCATGTCCGAAAGTCTCTCGCTCGACCAGCAGGTCGACCATCAGAACTCTGACCATGTCTGCCACATCGATGGTCAGCCCACCAATGGTTCAAAGCACCTCGCCTAGTAGCCACTATGAGGAAATCACGTGGCCGAAGTCGATAAGCAACTCATTTTACAGTCCGTAGGGCCAGTCCAAGCAATTTTGGACGCACACGATGGAATTGTAAATGTAGTCGACACCACAGATGGAATAATCATGATTTCACTAGAGGGTGGCTGCACAGGTTGCAGTTCAACTCCTATGACTGCAATGCAGATTTATTATTCATTGATGAAA
>CALEIW010000090.1 GCA_937876055.1 uncultured euryarchaeote | reverse complement strand
GGTAAAGGAGTTCCTGAGCCTTGGGTACACGTTGTTCCTGTTCCAGATGAATATCGAAGGGCAGGTGTCGATTACGAACAAGAGACGAGGGATGTAATCTCTAATGCGGGAAGTGTGGCTGGATTTCTGATTGAGCCAATGCTCTCATGCGCAGGTCAAATTCCACTACCTGATGGCTATCTCAGACTTGCTCAGACATACACAAAGGAGGCTGGTGGTCTGCTGATTGTGGACGAGGTGCAGGTTGGCTTTGGCCGCTTTGGAACTCATATGTGGGCCTTCGAATCTCAAGATGTTGTTCCGGATATTGTTGTTCTTGGTAAATCGATAGGTAATGGTCATCCTATGGCTGCAGTTTTTACTACTAGGGAAATAGCTTCTTCTCTTGGAGAGATGGAATGGTTCAGTTCTACAGGAGGTAATCCAGTCTCTTGCGCAATTGGCAATGCAGTACTCGACGTAATTGAAGATGAAGGCTTGCAAGAGCAGGCGAAAGAGTATGGTGAATATTTCTTGAATGGGCTTCGTAAACTGAAAGAAGCCTGTCCAGTGATTGGAGATGTTAGAGGAAGAGGCCTCTTCATCGGAATTGAGTTTGTTCACGACCGGATTACATTAGAGCCGAATGCCGAAGAGGCTGAAAGAGTGGTTCGTGAAATGAGAGATTTAGGGGTATTGTTGAGTACCGATGGGCCGCACCATAACGTCATCAAAATCAAGCCGCCAATGGTACTTACAAGACAGGATATCGATATGACTCTAGAATGTCTAAACGGCGTACTGAGCGGAAATGGTGATTGATATGCGGCGAATTGATGTGGGAGTTGATGAGGCAAATGAATTGCTGAGTCAGGCGGGTCTCGCAAGCGTAAACACCATGGAAATATTACAAGGAGGTTGGGATAATACCAACATTCTCCTAACTCTAACTGACGCTTCCAAAGTCGTTCTAAAAGTATGGAATGCAAATACGATTGAGGAAGTAAGGCGTGTTGTGGCTAGACATTGTCACCTCGATGAACATGGCATACCTACCGCCGTACCAATCGAATTTCTCGATGGTGAGTTAGTCGTTGAAAAGGAAGGGATGGCCTGGACTCTACTGCCATTCGTTGAAGGCGGTATGTTGGGTATTGATGAGAAATCTCTGAAGAGTCTTGGAGAAACTTTGGCCCTACTTCACCAAATCCCGACTACAGATTGTTTTCCAACCGATTACAGAATGGGGTGGTCTCTGTTTGAGGAAATGTTCGAAATAGCAGACGATACAAATTCTTGGTCTGATTTTCTAATCTCTCTGAAGAAAGAATCTGAGAGTTTACGCGACCAAATTTCAGCTGATTTACCACAGGGGATTTTGCATGGCGATCTGTTCCCAGATAATATCATTGGAGATGGTTCAGTTGCGGCTATCCTTGACTTGGAAGAGGCTTTCATCGGCCCTTGTGCGTTTGATTTAATGATGGCTTTCGTCGGATTTGGTTGGGGCGATGAAGAGCCCATGCATGAGCGGTGGAATGCATTACTGGAAGGCTATGAATCGATTCGTCCACTATCTCAGGATGAGAAGTTTGCCTTACCTGCACTTCACAGATATGCTACACTTTCGATTGCGGCATGGAGATATTGGAAGCATGTTATGACTCAGCCAGATGATGAGCTCAGAGGACGATATTTGGAAATGGTAAATCGGCTCGAAAATGAGTTTAATTTTTGATGTATAGACTACTAGGTGAAGATAGATGAGCGCTGTTGTACATTCAATCAACATCAGTACACAAGGTGGAGTTCCAAAGTTACCTATTGACAAAGCCCAAATAAAATTCGAAGGAGTTGAAGGAGATTTCAATAAATTCCGAACAGAGAAGAAAAATAGTACTGGTACGCGAGCAGTGACGCTATTTTCATTAGAACAAATTGAGAAATTGAAGAGCGAGGGGCACTCCATTGATATTGGGACTACTGGAGAAAACATCACTATCGAAGGCGTAGATTGGCCGACTCTAGATGTTGGAACTCGAATGATGATTGGTGAAGCGATGATTGAGCTTAGCGAGCCTACCGCTCCGTGCAGCAAAATTGGAAAGTCATTCATCGATGGTGCGTTTTCACGAATAGATCACGAGTTGGAATTAGGTTGGTCCCGATGGTCTGCTTCTGTTATTGAGGAAGGAGGAGTCCAGGTCGGAAGTCAGGTCATTCTACTGTAAGGGTTGAGTATGATTCAAAATTTCAAACATCAATTGAAAACAAGTTCCTTCTGACTAATTACATGCGATTGTATTGGCTCGCCGTTGTGCTAGTGTGCTTTGCGGCTCCATCTCTCGTGGAGGCAGAAACCTATCGAATCAGTGGAATCGTGACATATTCCGATGGGAGTACCGTGAACTACAATGATGTGGAAATAGTTTGTAATAGTCAAGAATACGACTGTCATCCATTCAGAGGCACAGAGTCGAACACCGACATGTATGGTAGATTTACTTTAGAATTGGATGTCGAAGAATATCATGACGGTGCTGAATTAATCTTGAGTGTAAGAAATGAGAACTTCAGCCATATAATCGATATCTCCGAGATGCGAAATTCCTCTCAGTACTTTGTTGTCAATGACATACAGTTGCTACAAAATCGCCCTCCAGCACCTATTTTCTCAGGATTTACTTGCGGATTGATAATTTTCTCGCTAGCGTTTGGGATGGTTCTCGTACGTACTGCAACTAGGTTGATGACGCCGGTCGGGAGAGCAGAATTTGTTGGCTACAGGGCGCCGCGAATCGTAGAGTGTCCAGAATGTCACGGACGCATAGAACAACATCGACTGATTAGTCACCTTATCGTGGAGCATGAAATCGAACCACTTGAAGCTGGTGAAATCGCAGGTATTGTCTTTTCAAAAATCGAGATGAAGTAATGGTGCAGAGGGCAGGATTTGAACCTGCGAAGCACTACGCACTGGGACCTCATCCCAGCCCCTTTGACCGCTCGGGTACCTCTGCTTGCGATACCACGGGTTAATTGGTCTATTTCACAATGACGAAGGAGGAATAATCAACTCAAATTTAGGATTTTTACACTGGATTAGAGTATGTATTCTGAAACATCACTTGATATTGGGAAAGGCGAACGAGGGTTGTATGCGCGTCTGGACTTTCGCTAGATTCATGCGACAGATTCTGAAGTCTGGGCCCGCGGACTTAGATTGGATTCAGTCCCAAGGATCATTCGGATTCAAAAGTCGTTGAGCGACGAGCCATAGGTATGCGAGTAGGGGCAGGATAACAGTAGCAAAAAGCATAGCAACAAATCCCCCCTCATCTGGCCATTCTGTCGATCCATTGTACGCAATTGGCATGTACAGGAATTCAACCAACAACCCTCCTAAAGCCCCAGAAAGAAGTGCAAATAGCCCCATAATTACCATAGGTGGAGATTTTGTGGGTTTTAGATCATATGAGGATTTTTCATCCCCTAAATGATGCAATTTTTTTGGGTCGGGAACAGTGCGATTAGATTCATGGGGCCCCCAATCCCTGGCCATGTTTTATTTGGCTTATATGGTGGTATATTACACATACAGAATACTCGATAGCGATACCACGGGTTAATTGGTCTATTTCACAATGACGAAGGAGGAATAATCAACTCAAATTTAGGATTTTTACACTGGATTAGAGTATGTATTCTGAAACATCACTTGATATTGGGAAAGGCGAACGAGGGTTGTATGCGCGTCTGGACTTTCGCTAGATTCATGCGACAGATTCTGAAGTCTGGGCCCGCGGACTTAGATTGGATTCAGTCCCAAGGATTACTCGCAGTTAAGTTGGCTCAAATCTTTGCACTGCGAAGCGATTTACTTTCGGTCGAAAAGTGTAGACAGTTGCAACAATTGTATCAGCACGCGGCTAGTATTCCATCAGAAAAGGTGTTTGAGAATCTCGAGAAGAGAGCGCCTGAAGGCTTCTTTGACGCCTTCGAAGAAATAGACAAGATCCCTATCGCTGCCGCCTCGGTTGGACAAGTGCACCGAGCGCGCTTGAAGACCGGAGAGGATGTAGTAATCAAAGTCATCAAGGCTCAGAACGAGAAGTCGTTTCGTCGAGATGTAAAGCGAATGCGAAGGTGGCTACGTATCTTCCTCTTGTTCATGCCAAAACTACGCAGAGTCGGTAACCCTGTAGCTCTGCTAAACCACGTTGCAGACTACACCACGAGAGAATTGGACTTGCGCAATGAGATTGCGGGGGCAGAAGAATTGAAGAATATTCAATTGGATATCGATGATACATTCCAAATGCACCGACTCAGATTCCCAAAATATTATCCAGAATTATCCAATGAGCAAGTGCTGGTCTCTGAATTTATCAGAGGAGATTCATTAGAGGATGGTATTGATGCGGGTACGCTTTCATGGTCTACTTTGCTAGATTTGTTCCGTATTCATGGCGCATATCTATTCGGCATCGGAACATTCCATGGAGATTTACACCCTGGAAATTGTATTATTGACGAAGACGGAATGTTTGTCTTCATTGATAATGGAGCGATTTGTCACGCTCCAACCCATGTCAGCAGTTCTTTATTCCGATTCTTCGAGCACCTATCCAACAGCAACTTAAATGCTGCATTCGAGGCATTGCTAGGCCTATCGGAAGATACTTTGGATGAGAAGAAAAAAGAGGATTATATGTTGAAAATGTATGACATATATCACGACTTTGAGATGCGTTCTGTTGGAGAGCAAAGTCTTACTCAAATTATGATGAAAACTGTTCGTTGTGCCGTTGAGGATGCGGGGGCAGTATTCGGTGAGGAGGCGTTTCCTATCATCCGAGCACTGATGTATCTCGATGGTTTGGTTATTCGAACACATCCCGATGTGAAACTCATCAGATCAATGAGCCCCTATCTGGAAGAATTTCGCGCTTGCTTGCCAATTCCTGAGCCGCTTGCGCGCCACACCGAATGAATAATTCCAGAGTTGACGAGACAATTGAGAAAACATTTCATTAAATACGAATCATAGAGGATGCGAAGATATGATGGGAGACGTCGTGAGGAATGATGCTGCTACCGTAGAGCAGTCCTACCTCGAATGCAAAAAAATTGCAAGGGAATCTTCGTCATCATTTTTGACTGCTTTCAAAACTCTTCCGAAGCCAAAAAGAGACGGTATCAATGCTCTCTACGCTTTTTGTAGAAGAGCCGATGATGTAGCTGACGGAGACTGGTTGCCTGATTTTTCTTCATTCACTCCTCAGCAGATGGGGGCACTTCGATTGAGGGCCTTACAGAGGTCGAAATATCTAGACGAAAAACATCGCTCCCGTGGTACATTAGATCACGAAGGTCACATCGCTAAGCTCTGTGCTCTAATTTACTTGCGAGATAATATCCAACAAGGGGTAAATGACAACTTTCCAAAAGAAAGGTTCTTCCTAGCATTTTGGGATACGATTGAGAAGTTCAATATTCCATCTCAGCACTTACATTCCTTGATTGACGGGATGGAAGATGATCTCTATCCTACAAATTACCAGACCTACGAAGATTTGCAAGGCTATTGCTACAATGTTGCATCCTCAGTGGGTCTCTGTTTGCTCCACCTGTATGGTTACGATGGGCAAGAGGCTGAGCATTACGCCGATGAGATGGGGATTTTTCTACAGAAGGTCAACATATTGAGGGATATTCAATCCGATCTCGCATCGGGCAGAGTTTACTTGCCTACAGCCGAGTTACAATCCTTCGGAATATGTACCTCAGACTTGTCCTCTCCAAGTCTTGCTTCAAACCCAAATTGGCAGGAATTCATGAAAGATTACATTCAGAGGTGCAATACCCACAAAGAAGAAGCTGTCAAATTACTTCCAATGATTCATCCAGAGTCGAGAAAAAGTCCAGCAATTATGGTCTCAGTATATTCACAACTGATTAAGCAGGCAGAGAAATTGTGCGGAAACGTTGTGTCCCAGCGCCTTAGCCTAACCGCCATGCAGAAGGCAAACGTGCTGATGTCGACCCTCGGTGTAATTACCATCGTACAAGAGGACTGAATATGCAACTCGCAACTCCTTCCATCGAGCCTGAGGCATCGATAAATTCAGACCAGGATGTTTTGATTGTAGGAGCAGGGCCTGGTGGCCTTGCATGTTCATTGTTGCTTGCGAAAGCAGGATTAAAGGTAAAAATAATCGAAAAAACAGATCGTGTTGGAGGAAGGACCAAAGTAATTGAAAAAGATGGTTATCGATACGATAACGGCCCTACATTTTTCCATTACACAGAAATAATTGAAGAGATTTTTCAAGCGATTGGTAAAGATGCACATGAAGAATTAAATCTCATAAAACTTGATCCCAATTACAGATTGGTTTTCGGTGAAGGAGGTGCTCTAAATGCTAGTACCGACATGGATTATATGGTGAAACAAATTGAGCAATTGTGTGGAAAGAAAGATGCTGAAGGGTTCAGAAAATATGTATTGGACAATAGGAAAAAATTGACATTATCAAAAAATTGTTTAAATTCCCCATGGACAAGTTGGACTAATCTAGCAAACAAGAGAGCTCTGCGGGTGGCTCAAGTTCTAAGGCCATGGAGAAGTGTTGCATCTGATTTATCAAAGTTCTTTGATGACGATAGAATGCAATTAGCAATGAGTTTTCAAACTAAATACCTAGGAATGTCACCGTTTCAGGCACCAAGTCTCTTCACAATATTGTCTTTCCTAGAATTGGAATACGGTATTTATCACGCCAAAGGAGGATTAGGTACAGTAACTGAAAGAATGGGGGCATTAGCAGAAGAACTAGGTGTGGAAATATGTCTCAATGAGCCTGTAGAAGAGTGTCTTTTTGATGGTAAAAAAATAGTAGGGCTCAAGACAGGAAAGAATACCTACACAGCCAAGAAATATGTAATGAATGTGGATTTCGCTACTGGTATGAAGGGGCTTATTCCTGATAAATTAAGAAAAAGATGGTCCAATAACAAACTAGACAAGAAATCTTATTCTTGTTCTACGTTTATGCTCTATCTTGGAGTAGATAAGAAATATGATTTAGATCATCATCAAATATATGCATCACAAAATTATCACACGAATCTAAAAGATGTGACCGAGAATAAAATAACCTGGGATGACCCCTCGTTGTATGTTCAAAATGTATGCTTAACAGATCCATCGATGGCTCCAGAGGGGCATTCGGCTATCTACGTCTTAGTTCCTGTTTCCAATGTTCACAAATCAATAAATTGGGATGAAATAAAGCATGATTACAGAGATGTTGTGCTTGAAACCATGAAGAAATTGGGGTATGATGATTTGAAAGAACACATAGTTTCAGAAACCATAGTTACCCCTGATGATTGGGGTGAAAGAGATATTTACAAAGGTGCAGTTTTCAATCTAGCACACGGTTTAGACCAAATGCTCTGGAGAAGGCCACAGAATAGATTTGAAGAATTGGATGATTTATTTTTAGTCGGTGGAGGAACCCATCCCGGAAGCGGATTACCCACCATATTCGAAAGCGGGAGAATAGGCGCCAAATTGATTTGTTCTGATTTAGGAATAGAACCGGATTGGAATGGAGTAGATACTTGGTTCCCTGATCTTAAGAAGCCTAAGCCCAAGAGATAATTCTAGGAGGATTTTGTTTGTCGGTTGCATGGGTGCTGGGTGCTGCTGGAGGGGTGGGTAGTGTTGTTTGCCAGAACCTTTCCAAACAAGGCTGGAAAGTTGTTGGAAGTGGAAGAACTGAGGAGACGCTTCAAGCCCTTAGTTCCCAGATTGATAATGTCGAAATCTTGCCCGTAGATGCTAGAGACGAGGTTGCGATGAAGCAGGCTGTCGCTGACATCATAGAAACACATGGTCGTCTAGACGCAGTAGTGGTTGCTGTAGGATCAATCCTACTCAGACCGTTGCACGCTACCTCCGCCGAACAAGTGCAGGATACCATTGATCAAAACCTCACCACTGCATTCAATGCAGTCAGATCGGCAGCTGTTCCAATGATGCGTGGTGACGGAGGAAGAATTGTTCTGTTTTCTTCTGTGGCGGCCTCTCATGGTATGACAAATCACGCCGCTATTGCCGCAGCCAAAGGAGCCGTTGAAGGATTGACTCGAGCCTCTGCTGCAGACTATGCAAAACGAGGTATTCGAGTAAATGCGATTGCGCCTGCAATGACAGATACGCCAATGTCTGAAAATCTACTGAAAAGTGAGACTAGTCGAAAAATTAGTGATTCGATGCATCCAGTAGGAAGAATTGGAGAAGCAAAGGAGATTGCAGATGTTGCATCTTGGCTTGTCGACGGTGCGCCTGAATGGATGACGGGACAGGTCATCGGAGTAAATGGCGGATTGGGAACAATAAAACCGCAGGAATCAATCAAGGCTTAATCGGAGGAATAGTATGAGAAAAATTGCTGGATTATTACTAACCTTAATTCTACTATCTGCTTCAGCAGGATGTTTGGCTGAAGAAATACAAGGAGAATTGGAAGACCCTGATGCTGAAGAGAAAAGATACACCTTCACCCTACCTACTTTGGGAAGAGATGTAGATGGTGTATCTATGCTAGATCTGACTACTGAATTAGAGCAACAACCGGTTCTCTTGTTTTGGGTAAGTTCACAGTGTCAAGGTTGCCATGAATGGGCAGAAGGTATCAGAGACAGCAATCTCAATTACAGCGTTATGCAGCCTGTTACAATTCACAGATATGGTAACTTCGAAGATGCAGACAAAATAATGCAAGTCTATGGTAACAACTCAAGCGACCACTATTCTCCTTGGCCGGTAGTTATCGACGCTCACTCGCGGCTGGCACTAGATTTTGATACACGAGAGCCGTCGGAGCTTTCTGTTGTCGAGGCTTTTGGAAACCTTCCAACCCCTTCTGTGATTTTACTCAACGAAAACGGTAATATCGTCTGGGAGGCGTCCTCATATTGGTATTCTGCTGACCAATTGGAAGAGGCCAGTGAAATAGCGGCCGGATTAAGTGAATAATATGGAGCCGATTTACACAGCACTATTCTTAATTCCAACGATATGGGTTGGGCCTTTTTGGCTATTGATGATGTTAGAACCTAAGTCTGAAAGAACTTCAAAATGGGTTGAGGGGAATCTTATTTTCCTCGGACCCTTAATTGCTTATTTTGTAACTATACTCGTAGATCCTGATGGTTTGATTGAGTTATTCACGGGAAATCCTGCTGAAATCATGGACACAATGGTTGAACTTCTAGGGACCGAATCAGGAACTGTTCTCGCTTGGGCGCATTTCGTTGCTGGAGATATCATCGCTACTAGGTGGATGTGGCGCAAGGCGGTTGAGAATGAGATTGGTCTGAATCAAACTCGAGTGATTGTCTTCTTTGGAGTTATGCTGATGCCTGTTGGATTGTTACTTCACATGGCCCTCAATAGAGAATGAGTGTTGATGTATCTCAATTTAGGCAGTTTCTTAGACACCTACACCCCGCTAGATGCGTGAGTCGGACTGTTGTCGCCGCTTTCTTGGTCGGTTTTCTGTTCCTCG
>CALEIW010000089.1 GCA_937876055.1 uncultured euryarchaeote | reverse complement strand
ACCTTAGATATTGGAATTGGCAATATGTTAGATAAATTTGCCAGAACCCAAGGTTTGCCCTTTCCTGGTGGCCCTAAAATAGAACAATTAGCACGAGATTGGCATGAAAAGCACCCAGAAGCCAACGTAGATTCGGTTGAATTACCTTACAGTGTACAGGGTATGGATTTAAATTTCTCAGGGCTGCTAAATGCTGCTATTCAGAAGGTAAACGATGGATTTGAATTAGGTGCAGTTTGTTGGTCCCTTCAAGAACACGCTTTTGCAGCATGTATTGAAGTAGCAGAGAGGGCGTTAGCTCACACAGGAAAATCAGAACTATTGCTCGGTGGCGGAGTTGCTTGTAACGAACGGATAAGGGAAATGACACGCATTATGTGTGAGCAACGTAGAGCCGTGGGAATTTGGCCGGAAAAACAATATTGTATTGATAATGGAACCATGATTGCAGAATTGGGACGAAGGATGTTGGAATCACAATATTCTACAAATTTAGAATCTAGTGCAATCAACCCTTCGCTCAGAACAGACCATACTATCGTAACTTGGGATTGACCATAGATTTGCGAAGTCTTAACTATCAATGGTCGCGCGGACAGATTAGGAAGGTGAATATTTAGTGCAGCGCCGTAGGAAGCCGAAGAGTGAGCCTCGAAATATTTTCGACAAATCTTCTGGCGGAAAGCCCACTAAAAATCCACCTAAATCCAGACGAATATCGCCCTCTGAAGCCCCACGCTCGGTTAAGCCTAGCCTTCCTCCGGCAAAACCAACTCCAGTTTCACCAAAACCTGTTAAAACCAAGAAAAAGGAAGTACCTAAAGAATCCAGTACTGACAAGTCGGAAGTGGACAATTCAATCCTAGAAGAACAGTTACTAGGAGTCACAAAGAGACCAACTAGGGGGCTCACTCAAACAAAAGAGGCCCCTTTAGAAGAGATAGTTAGTACTCCTACAAGTACCAAAGCCCAGGAGATTATTCAGGCTAGTAAGGAAAGAGCAAGTTCAACCGCCCACGTTCCTAAATCTAAACCCAAATCAGTTGAACCGGCAAAACCCAAAAAGCGCTTTACTGGAAGATCCAAGCCAAAATTTCAACCAGCCACAAGAGAAAAACGTCTTGATAGGTCAAGACACATGGAATACAAATACGAAATGCGTGGATTATTGAAAGATATTGACGTAGCCGAAGAACATCAATCCGCTTTGCTTGGTTCAATTTGGGCCAAAGGTGAAAGACAAAACTCCGACGAAGCTAGACAATACATTTTGCAAAAACAGAATGAGGGTGTATTGGATGAAGAACAAGTCAATAAATTGTTAGCAATAGTAGACGATTACACTATTCGCCGTTGATTGGAATATCGTAGCATATAGTTCATTCATCGAGTCCCTCTCGGGTTGGTTATGTCAGGGGGCCGTGAAGGACACGATTTACACACTAAACGGTCCACTCATCCTTCCAAAGAGACATTAAGTGAAATTGGATTAACTATTGAAAACTCCAGTAAATCAGGAACTCCGCCTTACACTCGAGGAATTCACAAAAACATGTATCTTGATAGGGTCTGGACAATGAGACAATATGCAGGATTTTCTGATGCTAAGTCTACCAACACACGATTCTTAGATTTACTAAATAATGGTCAATCAGGGTTATCTGTGGCGTTCGATTTACCTACTCAATTAGGTTTGAATTCTAATTCAGAATTAGCCGAAGGAGAGGTCGGTAAAGTAGGCGTAGCGATTGATTCTATTCACGATATTAGGGTGCTTTTCGATGGTATCGATCTATCGAAAGTCTCTACGTCGATGACAATTAATGCACCGGCCACATCATTATTCGCACTGTATGTTGCTTATGCCGATGAATGTGGAATTCCTAGAGATGCCTTGAGAGGTACTGTACAAAATGATATTCTGAAGGAATATATCGCGAGAGGTTTGTACATATTTCCACCAAAGGAATCGATGAGACTTACTACAGACTTAATGGCATGGAGTAAATTGCACGCCCCTCAATGGAATACGATTTCTGTAAGCGGTTATCATATGAGAGAAGCTGGTTGTACCGCTACTCAAGAAATCGCTTTTACTCTATCTAATGGACTGGAATACCTATCTCAGGCAATTGAATCGGGCATGAATATTGACGACGTGGCTCCAAGAATGTCTTTCTTCTTTGGCTGCCATAATGATTTTTTCGAAGAAGTGTCGAAATTTAGAGCTGCTAGACAATTATGGTATGATTTAGTGACCGAACGTTTCGAACCTACCAATCCCAAATCATCTATGCTAAGATTCCATACACAAACGGCAGGTGTCACATTAACAGCGCAACAACCGCTCAATAA
>CALEIW010000088.1 GCA_937876055.1 uncultured euryarchaeote | reverse complement strand
CTGCGACCCGCCCATCCTTCTTGAATCCTCTCCAGACAAAAACGCATTTTTCACGATTTTGAAGAATATCAATTGGATTCAAGTGGTAAGAGGGTGTCGCTAAGTTGTGACCGGCGAGAATGTAGGGGCACTTACAGTGTTCAGAACGACCGTTGAAGTTATGCTTCGAGACGGGGTTTTGACGCGTGAGGAGAAGCGCCTGATTATCAAACTTGCAAATGCACTCGGGCTTTCACCTGAAGAGCCTGCAGAGATATATACTGCAATCCGTGAAGGTCGTGAATCTCAAAGTGGAAGGGATGTTTCACCAAATGAACAAAGATTGGTTTACACAAGAGTTTTCGAAGTGGCGATTGTTAATGCTTCACTATCTAAAGACGAGTTCGCAGTTCTTGCAAATCTAAGAGCTCAATTCAACATTGATGATGATGATCATAGCAGAATTGAAGCGGATTTACGTGACATGATCCGTCAAAAGACCGAGGATGAAAATGTCGTAGACATATTGCTAGGGACTCTAAAGGACAGTGTTTCACTGGTTGGAAGCCTATTCGATGGCCTCCGAACAAAGAACAATTGAGGTGATTCCTTGGTCGATGGCCTTGATTCATTATTCGACAAGGGCTTACCCAAAGGTCGTAAATCTATGTCGTTTCTAAAATCGGCATATGACTGTGGCGCCCAAGGGTTGGTTAATCGCTCAATTACAGACAAGGTTCTGCAACAAAGTGGCCTATCTTTCCACATTGGTACTGATGACCCAACGATGAGAAGAATTGCCTCTTGGTTATTGACAAATCACGAAGACAGGATTGAAGAATTGGTGAAGCGATTATGGAAAAGATGTGGCAGAGAGGATGTGAAACTAATCGGTTTACTCTTTGCAAATACTGAAGGAGATGCTTGGGCAAAGATGCTCAGCACAATCAACAAGGGATTGCCATTGGACCTCATTTTAGAAATGGCTGAAGAGATCAAGCGCTCCGGGCGAACGGTTCCTGGAATTGATTTCCTATCATCGTTTGACGCAAGTAAGATTCAGAGGCAAAACGCCATGCTGATTGCTTCACTAGATATGAAAGAGGAATATATCGACCTTGTAAGAAGTGCCCCTGAAGGCGGAGAGTTGTTCGAACGCATTAGAATGCGCTCTCTCGATGCGTGAGTTTTTTTTGTACCTCGTCTGAGGCTATCTCATGGCAGACCGTTTCCTTCCAGCAGATGACCCGGTATTGGAGGAGGTTCTCAACTGGACTATTGCTCGAGATGCACAGGACATTAGACGCCTGCTTGAATGGTTGCCTCTAGCACGCTCATCAAAGGAAAGACGAGCGCTTCTAGCCCGAGTGCATGAACTTCTTGGCGAAGTAGAATTATCTCTGAACGGCCTAGATTCAATGCACTGAGGTGATGACTTGCAGACCGGAATCATTCTTGCCGGAGGTCTGTCGAGTCGAATGGGACAAGATAAATCTCTAATCAATTCTAATGTTAGTAGACTTGCTAATGAATTGAGATCGGCTGGTTGTTCTAGAATCATAGTAATGTGTGGAACTGCTGAACGTATTGATTTGTTTGATGAGGAATGTGTCATTGATTCCAAGGAGACTTTGTCAGA
>CALEIW010000087.1 GCA_937876055.1 uncultured euryarchaeote | reverse complement strand
TTCTTTTGCATATCATCACCCGAATATTTCCTGAAGGCTACCATCAAGTAGTCGGTTACTGAGAGTTGTACATTCCTTACTCATCACCGTATCCCCATCATATTGGTCAACATATTTCCTCACCCAATTATGAATGTCAGCTACTCCCTCTCCTGGTTTATGCGGAATCCTATCTAGCGCTTCCGTAGCACAAATAAATTCGTTAGCCAAAACTTGGGAAAGTAACTCAGTTGATTGTAAACTGCGAAACGTACCCGTAGCACCCATAGAAACGTGGTCTTCCTTCCCCATACTAACTGGAACATTCGAAGTAGTAACTGGATTAGCCAATAAATGCAATTCCGCTATGCATGCTGCAGCAACATACTGGATTATCATGTAACCACTTTCTAGCCCCTCGTTCTTAGCCAAGAAAGGAATTTGTCCACTCCATTGGGGATCTAAAACTTGGTTTATCCTCCTTTCAGATATACTTGCCAATTCATGACATGCAATGGCTATAGAATCACTAGCCAATGCTAAATTTTGGCCGTGGAAATTACCTCCACTAATCACATCAACATCTTCACCATCGACAAATACTAGGGGATTGTCGGTGGCGCTATTAATTTCTATTTCTAACATTCTTCTTGTCTCTGTTAACAGGTCTATAACAGGGCCATGGACTTGTGGGGCGCATCTGAAACAATATGCGTCCTGAACCCTATCACAATCCATATGTGAAACCTGGATCTCTGAGCCATTCAATAACGCACTAATTCGTGCTGCTGAGATAGATTGTCCGATTTGTGGACGATTATCGTGTATCCGTGTGTCAAAGGGGCTGTGGGAGCCTTTGATTGCTTCAAGTGACGTCGCTGCGCTAGAATCCGCTGCAAACACTAATTTCTCTAGGTTTAGTATTGTCAACGCCAAATATGAACACATTTGACTAGTTCCATTGATCAATGATAGTCCTTCCTTAGCGGCTAATTGGGTGGGTTCCAGCCCAACGCCTTGTAATGCATCCAAACTAGTCATTGTAACCCAGCCAGATTCCTTTCTGACCATGGATTGGCCCTCTCCAAGTATTGCTAATGACATATGGGAGAGAGGCGCTAAATCACCCGAAGCACCCAGCGATCCAATTCGTGGTATAATTGGGGCTATACCGTTGTTAACCATACCTAGCAGTAAATCTACGATTTTGGGGCGTATTCCAGACACACCCCTTGCTAGTGAATTAGCACGAAAGACCATCATTAACAATACATGTTCTGGATTCATCAAATCTCCAACACCACAGGCGTGACTCTTGATTAGGTTGGTTTGCAGTTGTTCAAGGTCATCTCCCGCTATTCTAACAGATGACATCGCCCCGAATCCTGTATTTATCCCGTAGACTACTTGCCCAGAGTCAATAATTTGCTCAACACCATTTCTAGATTCTTCCATCCGACTACGGGCAGAATTTGCCAGTACAGCAGTATTCTTACCATTGGCTACGGATATTGCCTCTTCGATGGTCAAAGATTGACCATCAAGCTCGATGTCTGCCACGTATTAGCGAAGGAGGAATGTCAAATAGAGTCATCGAGCCTCTTGCTTAGATTGGTTAGTATCTCATCTTCTACCAAATTTGGAGTTGTAACGACTAATTTAGGGTCTAATTCGCCGGCTTCCTCAACAGTAGAAATTGCACCACTGTTACGTGCCCAAGACCTACGGGCGAGGCCATTCATTACATCCCATGAAATCATCGAACGAATGCTATTCTCGGAATCTAAAGTACCATCAATGTACATACCGAATCCTCCATTTATCACCTCACCCCATCCAACTCCACCACCATTATGGATACTTGTCCAAGTTGCTCCCCTGAATGAATCACCTACGAAATTATGAATAGCCATGTCGGCAGTAAACATTGAACCATCATTGATGTTGGCAGTTTCTCTGTAAGGGCTATCTGTTCCACCTACGTCATGGTGGTCTCTGCCAAGGACGATTGGTGCGCTAATCTTGCCCTCCTTAATAGCCCGATTGAAAGCCAGTGCGATTTGCAATCGACCTTGTTCATCTGCATACAAAATTCTAGCTTTACTACCTACGACCAAGTCGTGATTTTCCGCCTCCTCGATCCAACGAATGTTATCTTGGTATTGTGTTGAAATCTCCGGTTTGCAGTTTTCCGCTAATTGTTTCAAAACATTGGATGCGATATTATCTGAAATCCTCAAGTCTTCTGATGTTCCAGAAGTACAAACCCAACGGAATGGCCCGAAGCCATAATCAAAACACATCGGGCCCATAATATTCTCAACATATGAAGGATATCGAAATGAACCTTCGGAATCTAAGATATCTGCACCAGCCCTACTAGATTCTAGTAGAAACGCATTTCCATAATCCCAGAATATTGTACCACGTTCCGTCAATTTATTGACATATTGAACGTGTTTTCTGAGGGTCTTTTGTACCTCATTTTTGAATCCGTCAGGATCATTGATAATCATCTCTCTACCATCTTCAAAAGATATCCCAACAGGCATATATCCACCCAACCATGGATTGTGTAGACTTGTTTGATCGCTTGCTAAATCAGGTGTGATATTCTGCTCAACAAGATATTCGAGTAAATCCACTATGTTGCCGAGATAACCTATGGATATTGCTTCTTTATCCTCTACTGCTTGTTTGGATCGTGAAATCACTTTATCTAAGTCGTCGTATAATTCTGTCAACCAGCCCTGCTGATGCCTCTTATTGGCGGCTATGGGATCAATTTCTGCAATGATACAAACCGCTCCTGCGATGACTGCCGCTTTAGCCTGTGCTCCAGACATACCCCCTAATCCAGATGTAACGTACAATACGCCCCCAAGATCGGATTGATCTTCCAAGGAAAGAAATTTTCTAGCCGCATTGAGTATTGTGATTGCAGTTCCGTGAACTATTCCTTGAGGGCCAATATACATGTATGATCCAGCGGTCATTTGACCATATTGAGAAACTCCGAGGGCATTCATACGTTCATAATCCATCTGAGATGAATAGTTAGGGATTACCATGCCATTAGTTACTATTGCAGTAGGGGAATCCTTAGATGATGGAAAAAGACCCATCGGGTGGCCAGAATACATCACGAGTGTTTGATCGGCTTCCATATTAGTTAGGTAATGCATTGTTAGCAGGTATTGGGCCCAGTTTTGGAACACCGACCCATTGGTTCCGTATGTGACTAATTCATGTGGAAATTGTGCTACACGCGGATCTAGATTATTTTGAATCATTAACATCATAGCCGCCGCTTGTGGCGTCTTTGCTTGATATTCTGAAATTGACCTTGCATACATTTCGTAATCTGGTCTAAATCTATACATGTAGATGTGACCATATTCCTCTAATTCTGCTAAAAATTCTTCGGCCAACTCTTGATGCCAATCTTTTGGAAAATATCTCAGTGCGTTCGAAACTGCTAGAACTTTCTCCGATTCACTCAATACTTGAGGGCGAATAGGGGCGTGGGGGACGGTTTTATCCAGGGGTTTCTTGTTTGGCAATACCTTGGGTATTCCTTGGCCAAAATCTATCATATATTCACCAACCTAATCTATTTGTGTATACTTGGGTAATCTCACTCATTACTTGATTACATTCTTCGAGCAGATTTTGGGACCCTGTTTTCAGCGAATCTATGTCATCTCCTGAGAGATGTTCTATGTTAATTCGGACGTTAAATTCGGCCATTTTACATGCTGAAAGTCCTAACTCCGCTGCGGAAGCTAAATCTGTTAGTGCATTTGCATTACATGCTTTAGATAAATTCGATAACGAATGCATAAATTCCACGCTAAATTTCATTGTATCTAATGGTGCTTCGGCGGCATTTATTGTAGCCTTTCTAATAGCGTTATTTCTAACATGAGACCCTTCCTCATCTTTAGGTAATCTATACGCCTCCATGACCCCGTCAAAAGCCCTTGAATCTTTGATTGCTAATGTTATGCATCTGGATATATTGTTTTCAGATTGGCTGATTAAATTATTAGCCACGGTATGTCCATCAATCCATTTTTCGCTATTTACCGTAAGTCGAGAAACCATAACCGAGAGGGAATGGGCATGAGCCAATGTCAATGCCGCAACAGAACCCCCACCTGGTGTAGGATTTGATGAGGATATAGAATTCAATATCTCCAGATATCCTTCATTCATTTTATTTCCTCTCTATAGCCCATTCTATAATATTCTCATGTGGGTCAAATGATTCTAACCTATCTAACATCAAGCCCTCAATGGCATTTTTAACAAGGGTATCAACATCTTGTATGTTTGTATCTGAATAGTGATGACCTGCGTCCATTATTGCTTGCAATGGCACTAATCCGACTAGTTCACCAGCAACTGCCTGTAACCCTAATTGTGATGCTTCGAGCTTAATCGTCTCGGTTACGTCATGTAATCCTGTAACGGAATAATCTAACAAATTCATAGAAACTTGGGCAGTGTCTTCATTGTACATCCAACCAGCAGCTTGTAATTTTTCGAATACCCCAGGTATCCTTTGAATAACCCCGTTTTTGTCCTTTACGGTCTCACCATTGTCGTCTTTCACAACAATTCCACTAGTACGGATCTTGGCCGCTATTGTATTTGCTTTGGATTTATTTGCAGTGTTTAAATTCACATTGAAAGCAATTAGGAAATTTCTTGCACCAGTGGCAGTAGCACCCATTTTTGGTTGAAATTTAGCTGGGCCAAAATCTGGGACCCAATCAGGGGAGAGGATTTTGTCTTGCAATCCTTCATATTCTCCTTTACGTATATCCGGTAAACGAACCCTTGAGGGATGATTCGCTGAATTCGCGTATAGAAATACGGGTAAAGAATGTTCATCGGATACTAATTTAGCGTACCTATTGGATAAATCTATGCATTCTTCCATTGTTACTCCTTTGATGGGAATAAATGGGACAACGTCAACTGCACCCATCCTTGCATGTTCCCCCGAATGGTGCCGCATATCGATTAGTTCCAGTGCTATCGCAGTACATTCTGTTACCGTCTGTAGTACTGATTCCGGTTCACCCACCATTGTCACAACAGTGCGATTGAAATCCCTCCCCATATCGATATCTAACAGAGTAACAGATTTGTTATCCAATATTGGCTGAATAATAGAATCGATAATTCCCTTGTTTTGTCCTTCGCTGAAATTAGGTACACACTCAACAAGGCGCTGTTCCATCGCCTTGATGGTGAAATTACCATTGATGAGCCTTGTCATTAACCATACAGACCCTCATGATTATTTCTCAGAGGATCTTTTCTATTGTCTTCAATAGTACTGAGCGCCAGAGAGAAGTCGGATTCAGAGACCGATTCTTGGCCCTCAGATATTGCTTTGATTCCGGCTTCCATGACCAACGCCTTCAATTCAGCACCACTGAATCCCTCTGTTTTATTCGCGATGTGTTTCAATTTTATCGATTTATCCAGAGGCATATTTTTTGTTAGGATTTTGAGGATTTTATTGCGCGCTGAACTATCGGGTAGACCAATCTCGATTATTCTATCAAATCTACCCGGTCTAAGTAATGCCTTATCCAATAATTCTGGGCGGTTTGTTGCAGCTATAATTTTCACATTTTGGGTTGATTCGAAGCCATCCATTTCAGATAGTAATTGCATCAATGTTCTCTGAACTTCCCTATCCCCTGATGTTGATGAATCCAATCTTTTTGAACCGATAGAATCTATTTCGTCAATGAAGATAATAGCCGGTGCTTTTTCTTTGGCCAAATCAAATAATTCCCTGACTAACCTACCACCTTCGCCTATGTATTTTTGAGCCAATTCGGAACCGACTAAACCTAGGAAAGTGGCGGATGTAGAATTTGCTATTGCCTTAGCAAGCATTGTCTTACCAGTACCTGGTGGGCCGGTTAAGAGTACGCCTTTGGGAGGAGTAAGTCCCATTTGTTCAAAGGCCTCTGGTTTTGTTAATGGCAATTCTATTGCCTGTTTTATAGACAGAATTTCTTCTTCCATTCCTCCGATGTCGCTAAACTTTGTTTTTGGCTTTTCCACTATCTCACTTGTTGAGACAAGTGGGTCCCATCCATCACTTAGGATTTCTATAATGGCCAATGTATCTTGATTTAATGAAACTCTAGCTCCAGGCCTAAGTAACTCACGATCAATTCTTGGATTAATAGAAACTTGAAAGATTGTTCCATTAGAACTTCGGACTATTGCTTCACTTTCGATAATATCTTGTATAAAACCTACAATGAATGGGGGCTCTTTCAAAATTCT
>CALEIW010000086.1 GCA_937876055.1 uncultured euryarchaeote | reverse complement strand
AATCCACTAGTTACCCAAATGATATGCACATCGACAACTTTTGAATCGGGCCACTCTTCGATTGTGAATTCGCTACTAAATGATTCACTTGGATTAATTGAATATGTTGGAATTGTGTCGAGTATCATGTTATCTGAATTTCGAACTACTCTTACCTCTCCTGATAAAGTCGGAGTATTACCGTTATTGGTTAAGGAGAACGGGATGTTTACACTCTCACCTACCTGAGGCGCTGTACTTACACCTTCAGAAGTAACCACAAGATCTAGCATAGGAGGGGTGAGTGTAGTCTGAATTTCAATTTCCTCTTCAGCCGTCCAAGTAACTGAATTTACTCGAATGATTAGTGCGTCTGCTGAGGGATTACCCAAATCGAGGTTTAGTTGCCTGCGACCAGGATCCATGGTGATTAGGAAAAATTGTAAATTAGACTCAATAGTTTGATCGATTATTGTAACTTGGATTTCAACTTCCCTAGATTGACCATCACTAAGGTAAAGAGAGATCTCTGAACTCAGGCCATCTTCAAGATTCCATTCCAAAGAATCAACCACTAACTGGATTGATTGGGGCTCTAAAACTTCAATCACAGTGGTTCCATTGAGTTCTCTTGCGACTCCTCCATTGCTGGAATGAACCTTCCAACCTAGATTGATTGAGCCAAAAGTGGAGGGGGTAAATGATGCGGAAACCTCTCTACTCGAACCGGGATTAATCAGTATGGCTTGGCCATGAATTGGGTCTGAACCCTCAGGTGATATTACCAAACTAACAGATTCAGGATTCTGACCTTGATTATGAACCAATATTGAAGCAGTTAGTGAATCTCCAACATGGGCAGGCTCTCCAATAAGTGCTATTTCGGAAGAGCTAGCAGCAGTCAGGTTCAGTGGATTGGGTTCTACTAGTAAAGTAAGACTCTCACTCTGACCCGAAGAATCAATTCCAAAAATCAGATTCAAAACTCCTTCAGGCAATGGACCGAATGAAATGTTGACTATTACAATCGAATCTGAACCCTCGAGGAAACCAGTAAGTTCAGGAGTGGTTTGACCGTCCATTTCCATCACAAACCACCACTCATCATGTCCAGCTGTAGTATCACTATTTGATACCTCGATGGATAGTTGAATTCGGTCCCCTGCAAAGGCGGATGAATTCTCTGAAGGAAGGGAGGTTGTACCATCGACTATTGTATTATCCCAATCTGCTGAATTTTCTATACTGAATCTATCCTGTGCACTAACATTTAGGGAAATTAGGGTTACAAAAACCACAGAGGCAGTTATCACAAGCAAGTTGTGACGACAAACGCCTGTATTCATTGTCTGACCCTCGGAGTAGGTCAGCGTATCAAGGAAACCCCAATTCAAGGTCACGTAGTGACCTTTATGATGGGCCCTAATTTCCGCCGTTTGCATATGGAGTCTGATGGCCTGCTAGCAGTGACGCCTGACCAATTGGCGCAGGCTTTGTTAGACAGGAGGGTTTTGTTGAAGGAGCAATTACCCACTGTCATTCGTACACTAGAGGCCGAGGAACAAAACCTTGCTCCAAAGGTCTCTCGTTCAGTAGATAAACACAAACAGGCAAACGAGATTGTTGCTAAGCTGAAAGTGGAACGAGACCAAGCACAAATCGTAGCCCGAAATCTGCTTCCGAAGGTCAAGGGCCATCGTAATAAATTGGTGGAATCCGGTGGGATGGTAAACCTCGACCCAGATTGGAAAAAAGAAAAGTTGTTTGAAGAATTAGATGAAATCGAAGAAAATATCCAGACTTCGGCGTTAGATCATAAAGCCGAGAAAAAGATGATTGAACGTAGAAAAAAGTTAATTCAACAAAATGAAAAATGGCTCAAGGAAAGAAGAGACTCAAACCCAGAAATGGCAGATTACATCGATTCTAGAAGAGAGATGTCTTACCAATTTACAATAGCCAACAAGGCTCATAGAAACATGATCAAAGCCGTGGAAAAGGCACAACCGTTGCATGAGAAAAAAGTAGCGATGGAGGCAGAAATAAGAGACGTAAGAAGACAATTGGATAGAGCCAAAGAATTACTTTCTCAATCTGACCAAGCAATAGAACATTGGCAACGTCGATTAAAAGATGGGTATCGAGAATTAGGATTGGGATTCCCTGACCTCCTTAGAGACATGATTCAAGTCCAAGATGGTGGAGACTCTAGTTTCGCTAAGAGGAAAAAGAAAAACAAACAAAATTCAAAGAAAAAAAATCAGGACAAGAAGCGAAATATCTCAGAATCAACAGGTGAAGAAGAATGAACGATGGATTATTCGATGATCTTGAGGCATTACCTCATGAAGAAATCGAAGATATGGTCAAACAATTAGACCGTGATTTACGCTCATTAGATGAAGAATTCAACTCGCTGCGTCAAGAAAGACGAAACCAGGTAGAAATTGTAAAATCATTGAGAGGAGCATTCGATGGAATTCAAGAGGTGAATTCTGAGAGGCGCATGCTGTTGAGTGAATTTCATGAAATAAAGAAAAAGGCAGACACACATAGAATATTACGAGATAGAGTAAACCTATCTATTCCACCACCTGCTTCTGTATTGGAAGAATGGATGGCGGATACACACTCCAAGTTAACCACGATAGATAACGACCTTACAGCAGTCCCCACAATTAATCGGGAGTTAGATTCATTTCGAAGATTTTTCGAATTACAAGCTGCAGTGGTACGTAAGCGTGAGGCTGAAGAGGCTCATGCACAGTATGTAGTGCAAATAGAGGATTTACGAAAAGTTACATCCAAATTAGACGCAACAAGGAAGGCTGGCAAGGACGCCGCAGAGTCAGTAACAGAAAATAATGAAGTAAATCCTGACAACATAACTCGTAGTGAAATTAGGAAAATGAGCAAGCGAATTAGCGGCATAGATAAGCGGTTAGACGCTATTAAATCACAACGTAAGAAATTGCGCAGGGAAGCCGGGAGAGTCAGATCCTATCAAAAAATCACCTCAGGGAGAGGGGAAAAAATTCGTCTAACAGATGTCAAAGAAAGAGCTAGTACAGGAGGTTCACTAAACGCCAATGAATTATCTGTATTACTAAATTCAGGGAGCTTGACAGGAATCACAAGTGAAGGAAATAAACCGATTTCTACTAAAACAAAGTCACCTAAGAAAGGTAGAACTGGGAAGAAAGGAATGCGAAGACTAGGAGTCACTAGGGGCGGACCAAGAAAGGGAAGTTCCGCTAGTCGGAGAGAATGAGAAATTAACACTTCAAATGAACTTATATGGTAAAGTTAGGACGTTAATTCCAAGGGGCATGATTGTATGAAGATGGAAAGCGGGGAAATTCGCGATATCCTTCAACCACTCTGTGATGATATTCAAGAACAGATTTCCTATAATCGGGAAGAAAGAGACCAATGGAATTCGAAAGTTCGTAAATTACTCGATGAACGCAACGAGTTAAATCGACAAGTTAAGGAATTAATCACAGAAGTGCAGAATCAGAAAGCCCTACGAGATGATGCAAATCAAAATGTTAGAGAATTAAAAGAAATTCGGGCCGAAAGGACTGAGGCACTAAGAGAAATTAGGACTGATTTTAGAGAGAAAATAGCCGAAAGTGGCTCTCAAGAAGAAAGACAAGAGAAACAAGATAAAACTCGTTCACCTGGTAGAATTAGAACAGAAATAGACCGTTTGGAAAAGCAATACAACGAAGGCCGATTTCTTGGTAAAAAGGAAAAAGAGTTCGTCGCTAAAATGAAAAAGTTACATCAAGAACTTAGGGTAGCTAAGGAAAAGAAATCTGATGGTGGAATTAGAGAATTAAAGATTCAACTAAGAGATGCTGAAAAGAAACAAGAAAACGCTCACAAGAAGGTGAAGCGAGCAGTCGTCGGCGCTCAAGAAGCACATGACTTGATGGCTGAATTATCTGAAGAGGTCGATAGATTACGTGAGAAGGCAAATTCTGCTCAGTCAGGAGTTACTCGGGCAAAAAGAGAAGCAGATTCGCTTCATGGAAGATACATTGTATCGTTGAGGTGTATACATTCCATGCAAGATTTACTAAAGGCATTAAAAACTAGAGAAGGCGGTATTGCAGAGGATGAGGAGCAAGTCGAAGTTGCTGATCTGATGACACGACTAATGTCTGGTGACACACTATCTACTGACGAAATCATGGCGCTTCAGAGGAATTGATTTCGTAAGTTCGACCATTCCTAGAATGGAGTAGCTCAATTCCACCATCATAGTCAAGTAGCCAGCCGGGTATAGCCGAAGGGATTTCTTCTAGTATAGCCCCATCGGAATCGAATGACCATCTTTCTAACATAGTGCTTCTTACCGAACTTCCTTCAATGGCTTCTTCTTGTTTTTGTCTTCTGGACTCTAAAATCCCTACTAACATAACTCTCAAATCGGCGTCTGTCA
>CALEIW010000085.1 GCA_937876055.1 uncultured euryarchaeote | reverse complement strand
TGGTCGCCTTCTGGGTCACTGCTTCCCTCGAGTGAAATTGTTGCATTTGCCGTCCGACCAAGGTGCATTATTCCCCAAGATGAGATACTCGGAGAAGTGGAAACTGACAGGGAAGGAGGGCGGTTGAAGAGCTCGATTGTTCGGCTTTCGCTAACACATTGATTTCCACTATCACAAACTTCCAAAGTGATTTCCTGTTCACCATCAGATAAGCAACCATCAGCGGTTTCAGGAGGGTTATTGGCAACTATGAATGAGCCATTGTTTCCGGAGGGTAAGGTACCAAAACAAGATGATAGTAAATCACCGTCTATGCTACTAGTCCATGTGTAGGTTAATGGATCATCATCTAAATCCCATGAGTTACTAGCATCGAAAATAACTGAAGAACCGCTTGGGAATTCTTCCTCGTCCTCTGGAGTTGACCAAATGATGAATGGAGGTTGATTGGTTAATTCTAGCCTGCAATATACCAACAAATCATCGTCCATAGTTATCGATGCAGAATCGTTGTGCACCCCGTCATAGTCACATCCAACATAGGCTGTATTGTCGGTTGACCAGCCTTGAGAAGGAAGCCATCTATTTCCAACATAAGGCCCTAGTGTCTCGAATCCATGATACGGTAGGTTGGCTGATTGGTCTTCTTCCCAAGATGAAAATGACAGGTTGACTTCCGCGTATGGTATATGTCTCAACAACTGATTCACTGCGTGGAGTTCAATGAACCACATAATGTCTAGAATACTGTCGGAAGCGGTATATGTTGGGTCAGAAATAGAACTGGAGGAAATCCAACGAACATGGCTTGAAGATTCTAGATGGAAAGTAGTTTCATGCCCTGTTCCGGAGATAAAGCCGGAATCTGTGAAATTAACAAAGCTGGACTCCACTGTAGGCTTGGAACCTGTTGCACAAGCCAATCCTAGGTTGTTGACTACTAGTTCGGAATGGTCGACTATATCGAAACATGAACCACCATTACCTGAGATTATGCTGGTAGATAGGTAGGAGGTAACCGCATCACCAGCACTCCAGAATACACCTCCATTATCTCCTGAAAGATCGAGACCATGAATTTCTGCATTTACGTCTTGTAATTGAATTGCATAATTGGATTGATTGAGATTTATTCTCATATCATCGATAATTACCATGCCATCTCGGGGAAGACCGCTATTGTCGATATCTACAGCGGGGCCGCTTAGAGGATCGTGAACCTCTACTGCGAGTAATTGTAGATCTATACTATCCCTAGCGACTATCCCATGCTGATCCTCATTTGAAATACATGTGAAGCAGGAGACATTCTTTCCTCCGCTCATCACGTCATTAGCTTCATGGAAATATAGCCCTGCTCCAGTTTCTGGTAGGCTAGAACCAATACCATTTCCGGATGTAAGAACATGAGATAATTCGACATTGCTAGAGTCTCTAACCGATACTCCATGACCTGCATTATCTAGACTTCTGAGGATTGTTACCTGAGGATGGAATTCTCTGAAATCAACACCACTAGCACCGTTATTCGACGTCCACCAATCCTGACCCATTGCACCTCCCTTCCACAATAGAATACCTGGTCCAGTGGAGTTAGTAACTACAAGGTCATTGATTACCGGTGCCCAGTTAACGCTACGAAGGAATAATCCTGCTCTATCGTTTATCGGAGTGTTTGCAAGGGGCTTCCCGTTATTGTTTAATTCCAGTCCATTAATGATTGTTGAAGAGCCGATTAGGTATGCTTTGAAGCCAACAACTGGATTGTCTTCAATCAATGCATTGTCAACAATAACACCACTAGTATTGACTTCAAATGCTGAAAAGCCCAAGCCTGAGGTTTTAGCATTCACACCGCCAGTTCCACGAATAGTCAAATCATCGAAAACTGCGTGTGCTGGTAAATTGCTAAATTGGCTATGATTATACTGCTCAACCAGCACTCCACGATACATACTGTCCTCGATGACAACCCTTTGGAAAGTTGGCCGAGTAACCCAACCATCTGTGATATGTCGAACAAAGATGCCATTGTCCGAACCCTGGATATCCACATCGATAATCAAAGGCCTTGAGTCTTCAATCCAAATACCGGTTCCAACAGCAAGGGTTGCCCCTGAAATATTGCTAATTTCTAAGTTTGAAAGCAAGCCACCAGAATTCCCCCAATAATTAACAGCACGGGTGATTAAACCGTCAGCGTTTAGTCCGTTAAGAACTGGTGCAGAATTGGCTCCCACAGAGAGCCCTATGCCATATCTCCAGCTACTAGAGAAACCATGGACATCTTGACCTCCACCATTGATTTCTAGATTATTGATTGTTGGAGTTGCTCCATCAAATAGGTCAACTGCTACCCTATCGGCATTCTGGACAATAATATCTGTTAATTCTGGGTTTGAACCATAGATTGTGATACCAAATTCGGCATCTGTAATTGTCAGGTTTTCGATACTTGACCCGAGCCCCTGACTGGATTGGTTGAATATGATTCCATCATGCTTACCAAGAATTGATTCTAGAATTACAGGATCGTCTTCCGTACCTTCAATCATGATTCTACCATCTACGGTAAGGTCCTCATCCGAACCCAACCGAATTGTTGTTCCTTCCTGTACAATTAAGACATCTTGAGCGCCTACGAGATAACCATCTGGAAGAAGTACTGTTCCTGACCAAACGGTTGTGCTTTTGCCACTTGCAGCATTAGCGGCAATAGGTAGACTGTAGGATATGAATAACAATGCGATTAGAAACATTGCGAGGCCGGCTGTGCTACCTTCCCTCGCGCGCATGGATTATTCGGCTCGCCTCATTCATTGTATTGTTTCCCCCCTGCTGGAAGAGGTTAGCATCGACTACATAGGAGTCATAAACAAACAGCCAACGGGCCCCTCGCAGAGGTTATTGAATTGAGTACCGCATTCGTCCTCATAAAGACAAAACCAATGAAGGAATCTGAGGTTTACCGAGCACTTTTGGAATTAGAAAATGTAGTCGAAACTCATGTTGTTTACGGCGAATATGATCTAGCCGCTAGAATCGATTTCAAGGATGATAAGGAGATGTCAAAGACCCTAATTGGTGAATTCCGAAATATTCCGGGTGTTGAACAAACAGAGACGTTAATCGCAGTGGAGGTCTGAATTATGGCGGTTGGATTTGTACTAATTACAACCGAGCCTGGCCGTGAAATAGAGGTCCGAGACAAGGTCGCTAAATTGGATAATGTAAGCGGTCAGTGGATTGTTTTTGGAATGCATGATTTATTTGTCAAAGTCGAAGCCGATGATGATAACGACCTTACTCCCTGTATTATGAACGAGGTTCGTGCAATCGATGGAATTGCCGAAACTAGAACACTAATCGGCGCAGAGATATAGACGGCTAGATTCGCTTATCTCAAAGTGAGCGAGTTAATCTGACTAATAACTCAGAAGCGGCAGTGGGACACTCAGCAGATTTGAATCGACTAATCGCTTCTCTCCAATGGGATAACCGCATATTTGACTCGAGCACACCTCTCCAATACCAACGCTGAGCGAGTAATCTTCGGTGAGATGGGATTTCAGGCCTCAATTCAATTCCGATTGCATTATTGTGGGCGGATACTAGCCAATCGGGATGGGATGGTGAGGTTGCTTCAAGTGCAATATGAATTGCAATTATTTTGTCGATTTGTTCTACTTCCGAGTCGATATATTTCCTAGCCTTATCCAAAGATCCCTCGGCTTGAGAAGTGATTAGAGTTCGTAAATCAATCAAGGCCAATCGTGGATGGTCTTCTCCCATTTGTGCTACCAAAGAGGAACGAACATTGGCTAGTGTTTCGACACTTCCTGACTCTACAGCAACCGCGTGTCTAAGCAGGTCGAGTGCTAGACTAGCAGATGCGAGATCAGTTTTTGGAAGTCTAGACAAATTGACTTCTTCAATTTGAGAACTTTGGACTTTTGTTGGCTGACCGGGTAACCTATCATCGTGTGCTCGAACCAAGGAGGCTATTTTTGCTCTAACTGCCTCGGCTGGAGATAACGAATCAAGGGCAGCTTGTTCCAATTTTTCGGCCTCATCTAAATCCCCCTTTTGCCGAGCAAGCCTCGCTTTTCTGAGTAATTTCTGAGGGCTGTCTGATACTGAATCTATGTGTTCAGAGGCGACATCTGGCTCACCTCTCTGAAAGGCGAGATCGATTGCAGTCAAGCGTAGGTTCTCGTCATCGTTAATCTGTATAGCATCATCAATCAGCACCGCTGCTGCTGCACTATCTTCGAGAGAGATTGTTGCAACATTTTCGGCCAGCCATTCTGTATCGAGTTCGTCTCCGGAATTCAAACGATGATGAGCCTCTATTCTCCGAGCCCTCAAACCCTCCCTTGTAGACCAAATTTCTGCTGCTTTGCTATGCAAATCTCGTGCGATTTTTTCATCCACAGTTGCTCGTCGAACATTGCGAATTAGGTGATGAGGCTCTACTAGGCTGTGCATCCACCTGAGGACTGCAGAATCGTCTAATTCTGCGATTCCTTCGGTAACAAATAATTCCTCAACGGATAGCGGTAACGGTGAGAGGCTAAGTTCGTCCAAGGTACCAAGACCCTCGTCGGTTAATCTTCTCAAAACGGTACTTTGAACAAATTCTTGTACTGCCTGCCCTTCTTCTGGGATGTCTTCATCTGGAGACCATAGATGCAAGGCTAATGGATGTCCACCCAATGCTTCAGCAACCTTTTCTGCGGATTCACTGCCGATTGATTTTGGCAATAATTCGACAGCATCAGAGGTATCCAATCCTTGTATTCTAATTTCTTCAAAACCTGGTAAAGTTCCGAATGGGCTTGGTGCGCGTACTGCTGCGAGAACTCCTGTGGAAGTTTCAGCGCAGGCCGAAAGCAGCGAATGAACAGCACTCAAGTGACGCGGATGCAATTCCTGCGCCTCATCGATAATTAGAGCGGTTTTTTTCCCGCTTACTGCAGATGCTATTGCTACAGAATCTCTAGGGGATTCTTTACCTAGCCACATTGAACCTATTGCAAAAGCATCGGTGTCAGAGTTACATGTGGCCCATCGAATTTTGAATCCACGCTCCATCAATAACTCTGCAACGGAGCGTGTAAGGCTAGTTTTTCCGATTCCTGGAAGACCGGTTAATTGCAAATTTTCACCGGCCAATAATTTCGTCAATAATGTATCTAATTCATCCTCTCTACCACGAATTTGGATCTGATTTGGAATTGGCCCAATAGCAAGACTTTGGGATTTCTCAGGTAATTCTTCCTCGGACAAGAGCTCGGCTTTTTGTCTTCCAGAATCGGTCAAATGTACGACGGTTCGACGACGAGGGCCTCCACCGATAACATGGGCCGAGCGAGTAGAAATCAAGCCAGAAGCTTCCAACTCTTTCAGAGGCGTATGAATTGCCGAGCGAACTAGTCCGAGATGCTCCGCGAGGCCAGGGAGAGATAGGGCTCTTGGGGCGTCCCAAGCACTCTCTACCTCAACTCCAAAGTCGGCCAAGCGAAGCAATAGACGCCGCTGTGTGTCGCTCAGCATGTATCTTCAGCGAGGCCATCAGTTCATGGGCGTTGACCTTTACCGACTCATGCCCATGGCAGTCAATCCAGCCTCTCTCAACCTCCCGCGCAAGCCCGGAGTCTATCTGTTTAAGCGGGCTGACGGGCGGGTGCAATACGTTGGAAAGGCCACAAATCTACGTTCCCGTGTAGGATCCTATTTTGGGGCGAAACAAAAACGAGAAAAGGTACCAAAAATAGTCTCTGAATCCGACAATGTAGAGTATATTGTCACACAGAGTCCGTCAGAAGCGTTAATTCTCGAGAGGCAATTAATCAGAAAGCACAAACCTCGATACAATTCTATGCTAATGGATGACAAATCATACCCATTCATCGCATTCACTGGGCATGAACATCCAAGGGTAATCTACACGCGCCATCCTCCAAAGGATTCTCAGCGTTGGGGGCCATTTCCAGACGCTGGTGCTGCAAAACAGGTAATTCGACTAATTCGGTCACAATTCGGCATTCGTGATTGTCCAGAACTACTGCCTAGCGGATGCCTTGCAATGCATATTGGACTCTGTCATGGACCATGTATAGAGCCAGAGGGATATGACCAACAGGTTAGAGCCGCTAGTAGTGTATTGGATGGAGATGCAGGGGTACTAATCGAGGCCTTACAAGAAGAGATGGACAGAGCATCCACAGAACTTGATTACGAGGTTGCAGCTCAAAAAAGAGACTTGATTCAAGCAGTAAATACTACCTTATCTCAACAAGTCATTCACTCGAGATTCTACCAAGATTGTGATGCTGTAGGATTCTCTTCAGTTGGTGAGGTAGCAGTCATATTGATTCTACACACACAAGATGGGGTAATTCAGGGACAAGTAAGCTACCCTGTTCTTCATCGTGGAGACATAGTGGCATCTGTGTCACTGGTATTGTCGGAACATTATGCTAATCGTAGACCTCCCAAGACCTTGCTAGTGCCAGCACCTCTAACCGATTCGATGAATGATTGGCTCAGTGAAAGAAGAGGAAAGAAAGTGACAGTACGTAATCCTCAGCGGGGTGAATTGGCAAAGTTGCGAGCAATGGCAGATGCTAATGCGAAAATTCAGGCAGCCCGTCAATCAAGCAAGAGATCGGGTAACTTGGAACAGATGGCTGCAGACCAAGCCGCAAAGGTGCACGGATTCGACTCACTGGACCACATTGTATGCTTCGACATGGCTCAAATTCAGGGTAAAGAGAGAGTCGGTGCAGCCGTGGTATTCCGAAACGGTAGACCTTCGAAAAAAGAGTACAGAACATATCGCGTGAAAACCGATGTTGAGGATGATTTGAGAATGATGCAAGAAGTTGTTGAACGATGGTTGAAGCGTCAGCAGGAGTGGCCAGATTTATTGTTATTAGATGGTGGAGAGACTCATCTCAAACACATTCATGCAATGCTAACATCCCATGGATTAGGTGATCGTTTTCCAATGGCGGCATTGGCTAAGAAAGAAGAAACACTTTGGCGCCTAGATGTAGATCCTGTAAAATTAGATAGAAAATCTAGAGTCTTGGTTTATGCTCGTGATGAGGCCCATAGATTTGTCAATACATACCACAGAAAACGTCGTTCAAAGGGAGGTCTGAAGAGCCCACTCGAAGAAGTCGAGGGCCTTGGGGCAAAGAAAATCCAATCACTATTACGACATTTCGGAGGTATGAAGGGGATAGAATACGCAACTGAAGCACAATTAGCTGCTACTCCCGGAATTGGTAGGGCTTTGGCACAGCGAATATTCACGCACCTACATGGATGATTATTCTGGGTCTTCTTGGTCCCACCAATTGGAAGATTCAGTCTCGTTATCTTCGGGTTTTTCAATAGCCAATTTTTCTTCCAATTCTCCCATTTGTGCGGCTAATTCCAATTCCAGCATTTTCTCTTCAATTGCTTCTTTTTCACTTTTCGAAGTAGCCTTCCGGGCCTTTCTTCGTCGTCGCCATCGACTGATGGCTAAACCTAAGAATACAAGAATCACCAAAATGTATTGTGCAACCTCACCAAGAATGAAGATATAGCTCACTTCAATACTCCAAGATATGGTATCATGTTGGCGATAACATTGTGGCCAATTTTCCGCCTCGGGGCAAACAGGAGTTCGATAACTCAGAACCTGTTTACCATCAATTACCTCAACATAACCCAGCCCTTTTTCACTTTCAAATTCGAGTAATCGAATTGAATCCGGCATTGTAATTTCTAATCTAGCGGAACTTTTGATTAAGCCCCAAAGAGTATTTTCCATGATTGGTGGGACTACTGAATAGAATATTGCGCTCTCAGAGCTGACTCCGTAATCCGAGAATTGAAGCCCTAAGTCGGCGAAAGCAGACGCTAGTGGATTTGCATCAACTGTAGCCGGAGCGAAACTAATCTTTACTTCATCTTCTACACCGTGGATAAGAGCGACGCTTAACGATGAAGTCGAAACTCTGACACCTATCTCGATTGGGTTAGTATCACTAATTTCCATATTCAAAGGCATTTCCATTGATGGTATTTCTAATGCGATTGGAAGCGGTTCAATATCCAATCTTGAATTGAGAATTTCTGAACCTAAAATAAGGTCTTGGGAGCCTATTTTTTCTATCTCCTCGAATGCTATTTCCGCCTCATCCATAAGCGCATTAGACAAACCTATCAAGCCAGAATTCGAAACCTCAAGATTGTAATCTCCACTAGCCAAGGGAATTGTTGCTTGTAGATTTGAACCTGCCAATAAGCCCCCAGATTTTCTATCTCCAATAGCAATTATTCTACGAATTATGTCAGCAGGAATTGGACTAAACTCCATATTTTCCTCTTCTAGGTTGAGACCGAGACGGTATATCTCAAGGGTGACTTCGGCAGTAAATTCAAACTCCACAGCAGATTTTGTCTCCCTTATTGCCACCCTCTTTATTTCCAAATCTACATCCATTGACACACAGGTTTCTTGGGTCGAACCACAAATCAAATCCTCACTATCATCGGTGCACTCAGTAGAATCACCTACCCCATCTCGGCCACTCTCTAGACAAATCGCGTGCTGCCAATCATAGGTTCTAGAACCTCGTATATCCAGGTTTTCATTTGTAGTAGAATTAGAATGAAATTCTAAGATTTCTGTATCTGATCCTTCTAGGTCTAACCATTCGGGTAATAGCACATACATGCTAGTATCAGTAGAGGGAAAATTTTCTGGTAACCCATCATTAAGGAAAGAGAGGTCTATCTCTAAATCTAATTCCAATATACTCATTATTGAAGCCAAATCTTCATCCGTTAATATCGATAAATCTAGGCTTGAGACATCTCCCTCTGCATGTTGAATAAACTGATTGACAATTTTTGATACCTGCATTTCAGACGGAATAGTACCAGTCTGTAAAATCACAGGATAGGTACTTGCCATTGCCCCAGAATTTCCCAAACAATATCTGTAAGCCAAATTTTCTTGACATGTGGAACCAGGTGTGTGAATGAAATCTAATCCACCTGAATCATCTGCATTAGAAAAAAATGGAGTTTGAAATAAAACATCCACCCCGAGATATTCAGTAAATGTTTCAGAAAGAGACTCTATTGGAAAAGAGGTCAACATATCATAAACGTCAACATCCAATTCGGAATCAAACATTCTTATTCCATCAGAAGTGACCGAGTCTAATTTAATCGTTGAACTTTCGAGATTAAGTCCCCAATCAGCAAGAACATCAGCATTAAGATGATGAACATATATATTCAGATAAAGACGACTATTCATCCGATCTCTAAGATCTACATACACCTCCAATCGTAAAGATGGCCCCGCTTCACTTTGCCAATCGGGTGGGGAAATTCCACTATCTAGAGTAGCGACTAAGTTGACGATAGAAGGAGTAGACAAAGGAGAACCTGCAAGATTGTCGATTGAAACCCTTGCCCCTGTATCCGCTTGGTTGCTTTGATCTAGTTGAAAAATTTCTGCTGGAGAATTAACTGAAGAAACTGTAGCAAATGAGGGAGGAATCATAACGTATTCGAGATAATGTCCCGAAGATGCGATTGTTGTAAAATTAGAAGTTACCTCACCTCCCATTAGCATTAATCCCTCCATCATCCTATCTACATCTCCGGTATTCGGGTCCATTCCGATATTTGTTGGATCGATGATTAGCGATAATGCAGAACGCAAACAAATGGGTGGAAAGAATGGGTTGTTATCTCTGTCTAATTCTTCATCGACTGAGTCGATGTCGGGATTCATTGTACAAACCGCTTCTTCACGCGAAAAGAAAGAAATTTCAGTTGTTGGTTGAATTGGACCAATTGTTGCCCCAGGGAAATTTTCATCAATAATTTCTTGGATTAATTCTTCAACATAATCAATCATTTTGTCTTCCACAGAGGACCCGCCTCTTGCCAACTCACGATAGTTTCTGATGTAATCTGCTGGGATTCCATCCGATGGATCGCTATCACCCTCTAGGTCGAGATCAAGAAGTCCCAATTCATCTCTTGGTAGCTCGTAGATTCCAAATTCAATACTCATCTCGATAGTTGAAGCGGTTTCCATAACCATTCGAACCTGCCCTTCTACCCATTCATCAGTAACTGTTGCATCTAGGTCAGATTCGTAGTCGTCGCAGATTCCATTTCCACCATTCCAAGTCGAACATATGTCGTTGACGACTTCTGCGTCTCCGGGTGGGGGCGCGGCGGCTACTGTTTGCATCATCAGTAGAAGGGTCAAGGTGACTGCCGCGCGGCTCATGCCGCGCGTATGAGCGGCCATATACCATAAGTCTGAATCCGGCATGCATCGTCAGAGAAGCGATGCATGAGCAGGACCCGCATGGTCGACTACGTGAATTCGTCGGCCAATTGATTCAGCAGAACGGTGCTGATCCTTCTTTGTTGGAGTCTCTTCCAAAACGATGGGAAAAATTTGCGGATGTCGTCCTATTGCCTCGTAGGTCCTTCAAAGAAGAAGCCTGGAATCATGTGCGAGGACCAGAATTATGGTCTGCAATTGCATCTGCTCTGAAGGTAAAACGAGTTGGGGAAATTGGCGAAATCGTTGGAGAAAAACGCGAGTCAACTGTCATGCTTCTTCACGGTGAAGACGACTGGGTGATTCGAAGAGAAAATGGTATCGATTATGGGTACAACTTCACCCAATGTATGTTCTCAGCAGGTAACGTCAATGAGCGTCGTAGAATGGGAGAGGTTGGAAGGAACGGAGAAACTGTTGTCGATTTATTTTCTGGGATTGGATATTACTCACTTCCAATGCTTGTAAAATCCCAAGTAAACCATGTTCATTGTTGCGAGTGGAACCCAAATGCGATAAAGGCACTAAAGTGGTCATTAGACAGAAACAATGTAGCCAATAGATGTACTATTCATGAAGGCGATAATCGAATGACTGCGCCACATTTATCAGGTCAAGCGGATAGAGTAATACTTGGATTATTACCTACCGCAGAAGGAGGATTTGAATTAGCGATTAACTGCCTAAAGAACGATGGTGGTTTTCTTCATATCCATGGTATAGCACCTGCCTCAGATCATCAATCTTGGGTCGATGAAATTATCACAAAATTATCAAATTTAGATCACGATTTTTCAATTTCAGAAACTTCTAGAGTTCGGGTAAAATCCTACGCACCTCATTGGGATCATATTGTGCTTGATGTGAATTTGAGTCCT
>CALEIW010000084.1 GCA_937876055.1 uncultured euryarchaeote | reverse complement strand
GAGCCATGATTATCGACTCTTGGAGGAACTCATTCACTTTCAGCCGTTCGGCCAAGAGTTCCGCGCCCACAGCCTTCGGCGGTGTGCTCGAGGATCTAGTTTCACTTTCATACACCTCTACTCTATTCCATTCATATCTAGGGCCGCATTTCGAGCTTCCACTTGGAGGTAAGAAAATATGCCAAAGACATCAAGCAAAAAAGAACAGCCCGAGAACGAACAGAATACCACCCTTATTGGGTGGGCTAGGCAAAGCCAAGCCGGAGGTGCGCTAAAGATTAGTTTGCATCAAGACGCAATTGGTAATTGCCACACGTACACAACCGCTGACGGAACTGAGTATGTGCCACTTGTGATCAGTATCGCAGCTCTGCGCCGAGTATTAGAAGGACAGCAGACTGTAACCACAGTAAGTCAGTTCTCAGAGAACTGATTGAAAATCAGCCTCCCGCCGAGCGCTCATGCGATTGTTTCATGTGGGCTCGGTGGGGGCAACATCCTCGTGCCCGATGACGAGCGCGATGACGAAGCGATATTTTGGGAGCGCTTCTTTGAGCGACTTCAGCCCATAAGGGAGGCTGGAGGGAAGGTAATCCAGAAAGTTGATTCTTCTCCAATTGGCGATGCGGTAGATTATGTAGATTACCTGCTAAATGCTGGCTCTAAGCAAGGCCATGCAATAGCACAGAGACTCACTGAGTTTTGGTATTCAGCAATTCTTCGCAGCCCTGGTCTAATTGTTGCCTTGCTTGTAATAGCAACAGTTTTGGTAGGTCAAAAATCACTAGATTTCGGGCAACAGATAGACAAAGACGTGGAAATTTACCTTCCCGATGACGCAGATTCTACGGATTTGCTTAAACAGGTCCGAACCCAATGGTCTACCGATATTATGATTCTCTATGTGCAGACAAATAATGCCATTTACGATAGTTGCGAATCCGGTGTCCCAGAAGTTGATGGGAAGTACGAATGTAGAGGTACGGAAAACATAACCAGTGTCGATATTTTACAACAGTTATCTTGGCTAGAAGGTGACGACCTAAATTATGGAAATGGAGGTTATGGTTCAGGTTTGGATGAACATAAGGACGATCGAGGAGACCTCGATGGAGTCGTGTGGATACTATCTCCGGCACAGGTGATTAAGGAGGCAAATTCTTCCAGCTATCGCTTCAATTGTGCCGTAGAAAAATACGGGTTGCCTACTGGTCAACGAGATGGATGCTCAATTGCACAATTAAATCCGTTCTATGGGTATAGCATTCCCGATAACCAAGATAATCTTGACAATCTAGTTTCTCAGACTGAAAGTTTGTTGTCTTCATTTGTCATGGATACCCAAGACCATCCTTTGTTGGATGAGAATGGAGATGGTAATTACAATAATGACGGAGATGGGATTTGGGATACGGGAGTGATTATTCTTGGCCTAAAGTATGACATGGATGGGTCTGATATCCCTGCCAGACAGGACAAGAGAGACGGGCAGGTGCAGGATCATCAAGCCTTTATCCAGTACACCAAGCAGCTAATTGAACGAGCTAATTCAAACGATTGTGAGATTTGTAATCGTGTTTACCTTGGAGAGGTAATGTCTTCTTCAGTTAGTACCGAAATACATTCACTTTGGTTAGAAGAGGCAAGAAAGAAAGACCCCAATCTTGCATCAAGAACACCCGCGACAGGCGTTACCGATGAAATGGAAGCAGAAGCGATATCCATAGCCGAAGATCGTCCCGTTCGTAATGCTACTACCGTTACCGGACTAACCCCTGTAGTTCAAGATGTTTCGAACGCTATTTATACCCAATTAGTAACAAAAATGCTTCCTTTAGCTGGATTACTAGTAGCAATTACAATGTTTATTTTACATCGTAATCCTAAGGTCATAATTATCTGTGGTTTACCAATCGCAATGAGTTTAGCAATCACATTTGGAACTACTGTAATCGCTGATATTCCTTTGACTCCGATGATAATTTCTGCAGGCCCAATCTTAGTCGGTCTGGGGGTAGATTATTCCTTACACTTTACTAATAGAATTGAAGAGAATCGCAAAGAGTTACTTGAGGAACGTCTAGAAGAGTCTTGGAAAAGACAACGCGATGGATTCACCTCAACTGAATTAGATCCTTGGGACCCTGTGATTAGCCTAACTGCAACTGTTAGAGCAGCACAAACCACAGGTCATGCAATATTCCTTTCCGCAATTACAACGATAATTGGATTCAGTGTTTTAACTTGGCAATATCTTGTACCGATACATCCGATGAGGACTGTTGGAGTAACACTCGTCTTGGGTATTTCGATTACCTTCCTTCTATCTATGGTAATGGTGCCTGCATTGGTTCATATCTTCCGTTATAGAAAGACAGATATTGGGTTTGAAATGCCTACTTTGCAAACCCTTCTAATTTCATCAATAGTAGCATTAACGGCAGGAACCTATCTCTACATTCAAGGGACTACTACAATTGGCAATTCAATATTTTTCGGTTGTTTCTTTGGCGGCACAATCCTTCTCGCTTTCGAATCTGATATTTGGCGGAAAATAGGCGAAGTACCAGTAAAGACAACCCTTGTTGTTCTACTTGTTGCAATGATTTCTACCGCTGGTGGTGTGGCTATTCTTGAGGAAGAAATGGGTAAGCCGCTTACGGGTTCATCAGATGAAGTGCCTCCAAATATACCGAGTTATGATGCATTAAGAGAATACAGCTTCGTTTTCCAAGGCGGACAAACGAACATGTTCATCGTTGATGCGGAGGCAAGAGGCCCGGTTAATTCAACAGCACCAATCAGAGATTTGCCGATTCTCGATGCTATCGATAATATGCAGGAAAATAAGATCAATAACGTCCCACAAACATCCAGTATCAGCCTAGTCAACATCTTGAAAGCAATCCATGTTGATGTTAACTTAACAGATCCAGTAACGGGAATCAGTCTGGAAGTCTACGATAGGAGTCTCTGGGAGTTGCTCCATGACGAATGCTGGGATGAATCAACCAATCCACTTCGACCTGAGTGTTGGCCGTACGTTGTCAGTAGTAGGGAAGATATGGTCAATATCGCTCTTGACACATTGAGTCCTGAAATCCGTAGTATGCTGATGAATGCCGACCAAGACACATGTGGAGGTTCAACCCCCTGTGAAACCAAAACACTGGTCTACGTTACTCAACCATACATCAATTTGCAAGATGCAACACCTCTGAGAGATGCTATTGACGATCACCTTGATGGAGATGGTAATTGCCCTGATGCTCTTTCATGTTCGGCTTTTGGGATTGAAGGCGTAATCAATTCTAAGCTAACCGGCGGTTTACCTGTGAGTATCGATATTAATGAAGGAATACAAAAGGCTCAGAGTGAAACTACGATCGCTACAATGCTAATTTTACTAATTACAATGATGATCTTATTCCGCTCGCCTAGATTAGCCATATTCACGATGTCAGCAGTTGCCGTTGTTGTATTATGGCAGCCGTTATTGATGCGCCAAGGCTCAGTCAATGTCAACTTCTTCACTGCCATGGTCGGTACACTCGTCTTTGGTATAGGAGTAGATGATTCGATACACATAATTGACCGAATCAAAGACGAGGGTGAAACTCCTGCTGGCATAGTCAAATCTGTTTCAAGAACAGGTCAAACAATCTTTGAAACCACTACGACAACTTGTGCTGGGCTTTCTGCAGGATTATTTGTAGAAATTCCCGGTTTGCAAAATTTCTTCATATTGATGATGTCACTTCTAATTCTAGCACTAATTACCTCAAGCATCTTGTTACCAAGTTTCATCGTTGCATGGCATGAATTACGTTCAAGATTGCTGGGAAGAGGACCTTGGTTAGATTACGAGGATAGCGGGGCTCTCGAAGCATCCAGTGTGCTTGAGGCCACCTTAGAATAGGCTTGTTTTCACTGATTATTGTAAAGTGAGGGTGCAGGGAGTAAGCCCCTTTCTGTTCACCTTTCAGCTGGTCGCATTCAACTATGCATCCTACCCGGCCCTGTCGATGCACTACGGGCCTGCTTGGACTTGCTCCAGCGGGGTTGCTCGTTCCAGCCGCGGTCAGGAAACCTCACCCTTTCGGGATCATCGTGCGCCTGGCGCGGGACGTTTCTGTTGCAGAGCCGGCCCTCCCGGACCCCCGGCTTGCACCGGACCGCTTGCATCTTGGAGAGGGGACTTTCCTCAGTGTCTGGCACTGTCAGCGACCCTCCTGCTCCCTCATCCTATCGGTATGGCATCGACGAATGAACCCAACGGTTTCCAATTGTTGATAATTTTGACCTAATTTATTGTCTTCTTAGAAGGGTAACCATCATGGCCGTCTTTCATCTGCCTCGCCATGTGAGCGACGTTGAGGCGCTAAAGCAGCAAGCCGGAATCGCGGCTTGCGATTTTGTCAAAGACGGTATGAAAATAGGCCTTGGAACCGGCTCGACCGTTCGTTACACGGTGCTAGAACTAGGTCGCAGAATGCAAGAAGAAGGCCTCTCTGTAGTCGGGGTTCCAACCAGCGAAGCAACTAGAGAATTGGCAGAGAGCCTAAACATCCCTCTAGTGCCCTTGGCGGAGGCCGGAGTTTTAGATTTGATAATTGATGGTGCAGATGAGTTTGATTCCGATTTCGCCCTAATCAAAGGCGGAGGTGGAGCGTTGACCCGCGAAAAAATAGTCGCACAGTCTAGTAATGCTATGGTGGTGGTTGCTGACGATAGGAAACAAGTTGAAATCCTTGGTGATTTTGACCTACCTATCGAAGTATTACCCTTTGAATGGAAGCGAACCGCAGATAGGGTTGCCGAGATTTGCCCCGGGCCTGTGGTCAGAAGAGGAGGAGATGAGCCATTCATTAGCGATAATGGTGGTTACATCCTTGACTGTTCATTTGGCTCAACGATTACTAATCCAAGTGAATTGGAATCCGCTTTATTGGGTATTGCTGGAGTTGTCGAAGTTGGCTTATTTGTGGCTATCTGTGATGCGGTTGTAATGGCCGCGAGCGGTGGAGTAGTGACTCTTGTCAAGCAAGGCGGCAGATTAGCCTGATATCCTTCCGGACCGTTCCGATTAAAGAGGGGGGCCAAGTCGGCTGGCTGGGTCTGTAGCTTAGTCAGGTAGAGCACCCGGCTCTTAACCGGGCGGTCGCGGGTTCGAACCCCGTCAGACCCGCCAAATCTAATCTGCCTGAAGGCTTCGTTTGATATGTGGATGCCCCGCCCAAGGGGCGGGGTTAGTATGACCAAAGAGACTTGGATAGGAGATGTTCGAGCCGGAAAACATGACGGTTCGAAGGTTGAATTGAAGGGGTGGGTTCACCGTTCCAGAGGTTCTAACAAGATTCGTTTCGTTGTCCTCAGGGACTCTACAGGAACCGTTCAATGCGTTGTCAAAAGAGACGTTGTTGGAGACGAAGCCTTTGATGCGGTAAAGGACGCACTTATCGAATCCAGCCTAATTATTCATGGAAGCGTCGAAGCAACTGACCGAGAACATGGTCACGAGATTCAAGTTTCAGATTTACAGGTTGTTGGACCAGTCAATCCAGATAATCCATTTCCAATAACAGAATCCGCTATGGAACAAGCAGACGGGGGTGAAACGGAGTTCTTACTTGACAACCGACACCTCTACCTTAGAACTAGTCGAATGACAACTATGCTGAAGATGCGTTCCACAGTTTTTGGCGCCATTCATTCCTATTTCCGAGATCGAGACTTCACGGAATATCAAGCACCAAATTTCGTTGCTGGCGCCGTAGAAGGTGGAAGCACTTTATTCGAGGTTCCATACTTTGGACGAAAGGCCTACTTGACTCAATCTTGGCAACTATATGCCGAGGCCGCAATGCCTGCATTAGAACGCCTCTACACAATTGCGCCATCATTCCGAGCTGAGAAGTCCAGAACACGCCGCCACTTGACTGAATTCTGGCATGCTGAGATGGAAATCGCTTGGGGTTCAAATGACGATGTGATGGTTCATGGTGAAGGCGTGGTTCGTAACATAGCACGTACATTGTTAGATGAACATTCAAATGATTTGGCAAACATTGGTAGAGATTTGGATTTAATTTCCAGAATTCAGTC
>CALEIW010000083.1 GCA_937876055.1 uncultured euryarchaeote | reverse complement strand
AAGGTTGTTTCTGTATCGCTAGCCCCACTGGTTGTAGATAGTGGTTGAATGATATTTCCATTAGAATCCTTGAGTTGCATATTAGTTACATCTGGAGATGGCGAAAGACTTGAAACATAGGGGTGGATTTCAGATTGATGAACTACTCTAATTTGAATTTCGGTTGGATAAGTGCCATCCTCCGAGGAATGACTCCATGCATCTATTTCTTCACAATATGTCTGCATTTTCTCCTCTGCATTAATCCAGCCCATTTCATTTCTAACACCTTCGTCCCAAATCAATTCAGATATCGTTGAGAAATCGATTGTTGCGGTATCAAAGCCTTGACTTGGAGATGCGACTGCAAGCATTCTTGTCGCTTGTTCTAAGTCTGCATCTAACGCAATGTTAGTGGTCTGACCTGGTCCCAAAGTTCCAGTGATATCCAATTCTTCAGGATTGGTCAAGACCAATCCAATATGCAGGGCGAGCGGAGATAGTTGGTTCTCTACTTCCCCGTCATCAGAGGTTGCGAATGAGGTTGCTGCAATCAGTGACAATGGGGCTTCAAAACGTAGTTCTTGAGATCTAGTATCATCTGATTCAGTGAATTGTAATTCATTGGTTTCAGCCTCTGACCAAATTTCAGAAGGTGCATCGGGGAATGGTATTGATAAGTCTAGAGGAGTTAAAGCAACGGTAACTTTATGCTTTTGACCTATGAGGCCTGTAGAATCAATATTTACTGTTTTTAGTCCTGATTCGCTTACATTAGCGGCATAAACAGGCAATCCGGCAAAATGGTCAATTACATCCATTCCACTAAGTGAAATTGCACCTTGTGTAGCTGCACCTATATTCAATCCTATTCCAGTTAATGTTTCGCCATCTGATGAACGGGTTATTTCAGATTGTACTATTGAAATATAGACTCCTGTGTGCGGAGGAATTACTGTAAGGCTTGCTTCGCCTAGGCTACCTGATGTGGAGATTTGTTGTGCCATTACTTCGAATGGTCCGTCAGTGATGAATTCGTTGATTATTGAAGGTCCTGGTGTGTAGGTTTCGCTTCTACTACTCAACTGGCAATATCGCCACTCTTCGTTAGATTCCACATAACCATCATACCAAGTATTACCATCATCATCCCCATTCTCTATTCCCTGGTATTCTTTGAATAC
>CALEIW010000082.1 GCA_937876055.1 uncultured euryarchaeote | reverse complement strand
TGGCTTCTAACGGCTCATATTTTGACCAACTCGATTCCAATTGTATTGCTTTATATTATTGCGTTTCAATAACTAGTTTAGATTGGCACCCAAATAGCCAATCTATTATTGCTGGAGGGAATTCTAACTTGGGTTTCACTAACCCCATTGGACCATCGCCGAACCATATAGTGGGGGTAGTTTCCAGTTGGTACTTTGACCCTAGTCTGGAAGCAATATTCGGATGTATGGATGAGAAATCATCGAACTATAATCCTCTCGCTAATGCCAGTGATTACAGTTGTCTTTCTTATTATGGTACCACTCAAACAGATGGTTCTAACAACCAATATGACTCGGAGAATGGAATTACGCCTGTTAATGTCGACGACTTATTGGATGATAGTTCAAGAACCCAAACCGAACCAATTATTAAGTGGATAAGAAATATTCTTTTTATCGCGGTTTGTATAGGTTTTGTGATTTTGTTGCTTGGTGCCAATAGGTACAAGCGGTGATTACTCAAAAGAGTCGTAGAATCTCTTGTACTCTGAGATCATTCTTGCGCCAGTAAACCTTGCTGAGGTTGCGATACTTGAACGCATAATTGTTGCCCATATTTCGCCACCCTTTTCCCAGGTCGGTAGAATTTCATTTTCTAGTACTGAATAGATATTATCTGCATCTCTTTCATCATCTCTATCATCTTCTGGCCCACCTATGGCCCATCCATTCACTCCATGTTGACAGCCTTCAGGCCACCATCCATCTAGAATTGAACAATTTGGAACACCATTCATTGCCGCTTTCATCCCAGATGTTCCAGATGCTTCCATTGGGCGAACAGGATTGTTTAGCCAAATATCAACTCCGCTAGTTATTGCTAATCCTGTTTCCATGTCATAATTTTCTAGAAAAGCTACGGGGATTTCTTCTTCTAAATGCTTAGCACTACCGTAGATGTCCCGAATTAATTGTTTGCCCCCCTCATCTCTAGGATGTGCTTTACCGGAAAATACAAATTGAATTTTTCCAGCACCTATTTTCCTCAGTTTTTCTAGGTCATGGAACACTAGATTTGCTCTTTTGTAGGTCGCAAATCGTCGAGCAAATCCGATGGTTAACCTATCTTCCTCCAATTCTACTCCAGTTGAAACTTTGACCAATTCGCGGAAAATTCTACGGTTTTTCCTTCTCGCTTCTAGTAAATCCTCATCCGATAATTTACCTGCATAACTTAATTGTGTAGGGTCTTGTTTCCACCCAGGCATATTTTTATTGTATAATTCAGCCATTGTCGGAGATGTCCATGTGATGTGATGAACACCGTTTGTTAGAGGGTGGATGTGATAATTGTCGAACATCTTTGATGCAACTTCAGCATTTAGATTGGAAACAGCATTAACTTGTTCAGTGAGCGCTACTGCAAGATGAGACATCGAACATCTAGCACCACCTTCAGGGTCTCCAACTGATTTAACAAGTTCAACGGCATCGTTTGGCATTAGGCTTCCTAATACTTCATTGACA
>CALEIW010000081.1 GCA_937876055.1 uncultured euryarchaeote | reverse complement strand
AAGAATGGGGAAACAACGCTGGATTTTGGTTTACTTCCTTGGACTATTAGGAGGAAATATTGCATGGGTATTAACACATCCTGATTCGATAAGCCCCGCTCTTGGTGCAAGCGGGGCTGCTTTCGGCATTCTTGGCGCTTACATGGCATGCTGGCCAAACGATAGAATTGAATTTCCACTACTCTTTTTCATCCGTGCTTGGCCAGTTTGGGGAATTGTAGCTTTCAGACTAGGTATTGAAGTCTGGAATATGTATCAAATCGAAGCGGGTCAATCAGTAACAAATGTAGCGCACATGGCTCATCTTGGAGGCTTTATGCTCGCTTGGATTTTAGCAAGGCCAATCGCAAGAGGCGCTCCATCCGAATTGGATGATTCTAGCGATATTTCCATTGCTGGTTCTGCTGCCTCCAAGGCGGTAAGAGATGCGGCCACTGCGAAGATGGGGAGCCTCGAATCAGACCCTTGGTCAGAAGCGGGGGATGGCTTGAAGGAGGAGGCCGCTAGAATACTCAAGAGACTAAGGGAGGAAGGAGATGAACTTGAAACCCGAAGAGCATGGTTGGAGGAACTTGCAGAACAGGTACTTTGTCCTGTTTGTAATGGAGAAGTCCATGCTGTAATTTCGGGACAGAATTGTACCCTAAAATGCGCCCATTCCAAAAACCACATCAGGTGGCCATGAAGACGTCTTGATGGGTCTTGTACGGGTTCGCCTTATACCCCGAACTTTGCTGGCTCTGCTTGCAGAGCCATGTCTGGAAGACGTCTAAACCTCACTCCGCTGGTACTAGTTGCCATGATTCTAGTCATGGACATGGGAGTGGGGGTGTCTGCATCCACAACTACTCAAACTGAAGATTTGATCCCTAAGGAAAGGCCGGAAAATTGGCCACCTGCACTAATGTGTGGAGAGGTCATTTGCGACCCGATAGACCGTTCCGTTCGAAGTCCACCATTCGATGCAGGATTCCCTGTTGAGGACGAGGGATGGTGGTTCGGCTATTGGTATGATTTAGATTCTGATGGTATGGATGATCGATTGCAAAGAATCATTGCAGGCCAACGTGAATCCGTCTCATCTACAGCAATAATCGGCCTAGATGGTAGACCTACGGTTGCAATTGTTGTCGATTATGCTTGGCACCCTGGCCCTAGTGACACTGCCGCTCTTAGGGAAGTTCTCGAATCTCATGGTTGGGAGCAAGAGGGATCCTGGTTCTTCGAAATGGATATTCTAGATAGCATAGTTCTCGACCACGTACCAGTTAGTGCTCTAATTGAGATTTGGCAACTAGATGGAGTTGTTATGGTTGAGGAACAGAATGTGATTGTTCCATCCCTAGATACTGCTACTCGAGGTTCGAAAGTTAGGGATTCTGAACGATATGACGAAACTATGAGAGATTTCGGTTATGATGGTTCTGGGATTGTTATCGCGATTCTAGATACAGGAGTGGATAACGAGCACTTCTCCTTAGACGATTTCTCGGATGATAACGATGACAACGAGAATGATCCTGATGATCTTCCAGACCCGAAGTGGATTGCCGGTTGTGATGCCACTTCATTAAATCAAAATGACTGTAATAACGAGGGAACCCACGACCCAGATGATGGAGATGGACATGGAACACATGTAGCAGGAATTGCACTCGGAACGGGCGACTCAAGACGAATCAATCAGGGTTATGCCCCGGGTGCATATCTTGTCGATGTCAAAGTTATGACTGATACGGGAGGTACAAATTCAGCTGCCACGCTAAAGGGAATAAATTGGGTTGCTGCCAATGTAGATACCGACTGGGGCAACAATGATTCTAGCGAGGGCATACAAGTCATGTCAATGTCTTTTGGAAGTCTTGGCGATCCTAATGGAGATGACCCTGGTGATAACGGGACAGCTGCAGACGCCCGTGCGGTGAATCAAGCGGCTGAGGCAGGCATAGTTCCGGTCGCAGCGATTGGTAATGATGGAAGAAGAAGAGTCACCTCTGTAGGAGCCGCAGATCAAGCAATTACAGTGGGATCTATTGATGATAAAGACACCATCGATAGAGGTGATGACTCAATCGCTTCATACTCTAACTCTGGCCCAAGAGAAGATGATGGAGATGATGACAGAGAAGAGGAACTCAAACCAGACGTTGTAGCGCCTGGAAGCGATATTATGTCTGCAGCGCACGCTGCTTCATCTAGTCAATTACCCGGCACACCAAAACCGCTTGCTGAAGATAGTTACACGGAACAGAGCGGGACGAGTATGGCGTGTCCCGCGGTTGCAGGTTTAGTAGCGGTTATTTTACAAATTAGTGAAGAAGAAGGACTGGACCTTGATCCTGCCGAAGTCAAGGAATTATTGAAAGAAAATTCCGAACCTAAAGGCGAGGCGTCCGAGCCAGATATTTCCGATACGTGGAATGAAAAATATGGCTTCGGAATCATTGATGGGAATCTAATTCTATCCGCCCTTTTGGGAGAAGGCGGAGGTGGCGACCCGGGTGGAAACACAACAGAACCACCTCCACCCGGAGAGGGCGATTGGCTAGTCTATGAAAGGCCGATTGAAGATTCTTGGTTAGTAGAAGGTGAGACATACTCAGTTAGAGGCCACATCGACGAAGATGCGGAGACAAATGGAACTGTAGAAGAAGTCCAGGTCAAGATCACCTATACTCACAAACCCGAGGGATCGCCGACTCAAGAAGAAATACTCGTCGATTGGCACACAGCTCAAGGCACGGTAAATTGGACTACTGATTTCACCATTCCTGACTTTGAAGAGGATGAAATAAACGCCTTGGAAATAAAAATCTCAGTACAGGCTCGCAATGAATGGGATCAATGGAGCAACAAACAAAGACAAAATCACGATATAGGCCGAGTAGGACTAACACTGGATAGCCCAAGTGGACAAAATTCAGTCGAAGGTGATGTGCAATTCGAAGGTGAATATGAAACCGTCAACGGTGGCACCCTACAGTGGCGAATAGGAAAGGAAGATTGGGTAGACGAACGAACCTACTCTGGGTCGGGCGGAACCACAGATATGTTCAATTTTATTTGGGATTCCACCCAACATCCCGATGGTTCGCATCGCATATCATTACGATTTGTTAGTGGCACAAGCGTTCGGTCTGAGGAAGTAAGGGTCACTTTGGAAATTGACAACCAACCCCCTGCTCCTGACTTGATGTTTAGAAGTGGAATTACTGTATCAGAATGGGGTATACCACTATCCGAGGCTTATGTCAACTCCTTCGTCGATGTAAGTGCTGAAATTCGTAATGATGGAGACCAATCGGCTACCAATGTAATTGTCTACCTACTCGAAGAGGGTACGAGAAAATATGAGTTAACAATACCTACAATCGACTCAGGTGATATTGTTGATGTCACTCTCTACTGGAATCCTCTAACTGTTGGTCAACGTGAGATTAGTATCGCCTTAGACCCTGGAGATGCAATACTGGAAATTGATGAGACAAATAATGACCAGAGCCTTGAATTTGATGTTATTCAAAGGCCCGAAGGCGTGGATTTGGCATTTTCAAACGGGGCCTTCACCACTACCCCTACAATTCCAAGGCCCGGAGAGCAATTCAAAATTAACGCCCGTGTAAATAACCTAGGTTCATCGGCAGCTGAAGAAGTTGAGGCTCAACTCCACCTTTACACTGAACGAGGATGGGAGTTGACCTCCTCAACTACAATCCCTAGGATAGATGGCGGTTCGGAACAGACTATTTCCTTCGCCCAAACAAATGAAGAAAGTGGCGCATTCAAATTCCGAATTAGCCTTAGTGGCCCTGTTCTGTCCGATATTGATTGGTCAAACAATCAAGCAGAATGGAGTATTCTAATCGAGAAGAGTACTGTCTCTGGAGGGAGAGCATTGAACTTCCAGACAGGAGAAACTCCCGTCGATGTAATCGACTTAGATGGAGAAGGAATTGTTGTAACCTCGAAAGATGGAGGACTAGCACTTTACAGGCTCAACTCCAATAAAGGAATGACTGCCTGCTCAAATTTGCTGGAAGAAAAATGGTCTGGTGATTTTGTCGCTGCACCTACTTCCGATGGTATCGCACACATAGTCTGGACTCGTCGCTTCCTAGATACTAGTGGCTATCTGAAGCAGACGGTTTCATACTCAACAATAGACTCAGCATGTGAGATGCGACCAATTCAAGACTTGATGGATCCAATTCTATTATCCGATGGGAAATATTGGGGTGTTGACATCGATGTCGATGGAACAAAATTATTGGTTGCAGGATATCATCGCGACTTGCTGACAGGCGGAACTTATCAGGATCTAACTAGTATCTTCATCTTGGAAGCAGACGCTCCAACATCTTCTAACGATTGGAGACTAACACCAAATGCAATTTCGGACATTGATGTAGTAGCTGGATACACAGACCCAGTACAAATCGAGTATGGTGACGAAGATGGTCATATCCTATACCAATCAATGCGAAATGATACTACAGGGAATGATCGACTAGGTCTTTGGTATGCGCATGGAGACATAAAGCAATCATCTTGGACATACAAGAAGGCGGTTGGAGACCATGCATCTTTACCCCAGATGAAGGTGAACACAATAGATGACGAAGATAGGTTAGTTGTTGCTTGGAAAGAGGGTTCGGGAGTAACTAGTGAGCTAATTACTCGTATCGTTGACGACACCTTCAGCACCTTAGATAATTCTTCTATTCAAATATCTGCTAGAGGCTTGTCTCAAATCGTCTTCACAGATACCTCTCGGGGAATCCAAGTAATGCACGATATGGTAGGCCCAGGAGGCCCTCAAGTTCACTATGGGATGATTAATTCAGAGAGCCCTTGGATGGCAATATCGAATCGAATTTCTGATGGCTGGCTACATTCAGTAAGTCGTTCACCGGACAGTGGTGAGGCAGTAATAATTCACACCTCAACCCAAGGGTGGGTGATAAGGGCAGTAATCGATGATAGTAAACCAAATTCAGGGACAACAGATATTCTAGAAGATCTAAGATTCCAGCTTGGTTTAGATGAAGGAAGTTTCAACATTTTAGTCGGAGGGGTCGCAATTGCGGTTCTATTATTATGCACCATTGTTTTGGGAGTAATGTCGACTCGTGCAATACGTTGGATGGGGGGTCGAAGACGGAAAACAGCTCAAGGTATCGTCATGCTAGAAGATGATGTAGTAGATGTAATCGATGAGGAGGATATTCCCGTCGAAACAATAGATACTTCTTCGATTGTCGAAGTTGTAGGAGCCGATGTTGACAATACATCTCCAAGGCGAGATAGACGACAACGACGAGCAACACAACAGGAGGGAGTCCCAATACCTCCGGTAGTACCCGATTTAACACAATCTCCAACAAATGACGGAATAGTTGCTGAGCCATTACCACCTATGGGAGACGCGCCACCCTTACCTGGACTGCCACCCATGAACAAGCCAGTGATTTGTCCCGAATGCGGTAGTCGTTTTGATGTCGCATTCGATCTAAAGATGACGCGCTGTCCAATCTGTGCACTGCGAATAGATCTATGAGGTCGAATTATGCGCAGATTGCATTTAGCATCTGCTTCTGAAAGGCGCTTGGCTTGGTTGAAAGAAAGATTCCCAAATATCCCAATAAGTGCAGCGGCATTATTGTTCGAAGAACCAAAACCACGTTGGGGTGCACCGGTAAATGAACAAGTTGAGTTTACTTGTGCCGCCAAGGCAGAAGCAGCCGCTAGAGAAGGTGTTGTAAGCCAAATGGCTGGAAAAGAAGTAGCTGATATTGTAGTTGTTTCAGATACCATTGTTGCCGATCCTGATGACCCATTAATGCCAATGGGAAAACCTGAGGATGAGCAACATGCAATGGCTATGTTGCTGAGGCTTTCTGGAACCCGACATCGAGTATGGTCCTCAACCGCCCTAGTATACCCTCCGAATGGCCAAGGTGAACATTCTCTGCATGGTGGATGGAGTGCAGATATTTGCACAGCATCAGCGGTTGTTGAATTCGATCAATTATCTCAAGAGCGACTCATTGAATTAGTCAGTAGTGAGTCGTGGAAAGGAAAGGCAGGAGCATATGATTTGGCAGGTGCTGCCTCTCAAGATACCAGGCTAGTCGAGGGCGAGGAAGTAACAGTACTCGGCTTCGCACCGTCTGCTATTTCTAAATTAGAATCTATCTAGCGTTCATCGATTTCGAGATTCCCACCAATCGGGGTCTGTCTCCGCCTTTTCGACCAGTTTTCTGAGAGCCTCTAGGGTCTTATCATGAAAATGGTGCTCTATACCCTCTGTGTCAATATGTGCAGTCTCTTCATCTACTCCAAGAACGATTAGAAATCTGACTAGAAGGCTATGTCTTTCTCGCAAATTTGCCGCTGCTTTTCTGCCTTCTTCAGTGAGTAATGCCCCATGATAGCGTTCGTATTCGACCAAGCCTTCTTCGTCTAGTCTTTGCAACATCTTGGTTACGGAGGGTCGAGCGACTGCTAATGATTCTGCAATTCGTGCAGGCTTTGCCCTACCTTCGACCAGTTCTAATTCATGTAGAACCTCTAGATAATCTTCTACTCTAACCGAGTGTCGTTTGGAACGACGCGCTCCATCTGCCTCGTGAGCAGAACGAAGTGCGTCGAGTCTATCAGCGTCCAATTTCACACCTCAACAAATGAAACTCCGCCGTGTTTTAGGACAAACTCTCGCTGTAAATCATCAAACCATTCTAACATCTTAGAAGAAAAACGCACTGCTACCACTTCATCATCCATCAGTAAATCATCCTGGATGCCTTTCAGAGTCCCCGGTGCTGCCCCGCAAGACACACAAGCACCGTCCAAATCGATGACCAAAGATAGAGCATCGGTGCCGGTATGCAATTTCTCAATTTCTGATTTTGCTAAAATTAGCCCCCCACCATGGCCATCGAGTGCCGCCCTCACAGGCCCTAATCTAGACATCAAAGCGGGAATGAGGTCAGTGTGGTCGGATTCTACCAATTCGAGAAGAGAAAGGGAACGGAGTCTGTCCAATTCTGCTGGGTCGTTCGCCTCTAATACCCTCTTTTCCGCCTCCTTTTCCATAATCGCCTCAACTTGTAGGCGATATGCTTCGGCTAGTTCGTCTCCATCTTCCACATCCCGCGGGGTGTGTCACTCCTACTTCTGATTGACCATATTTTGCTTTGATGCAACGACCGTCTATGACGGTCGCATTCAAAAGGGGCGGTTCATGCCAAATATTGAGGCAACACTATGGCATCCGACAAACCGGTCCTCGAAATCAGTAACTTGCATGCTGGAATCGATGATACACCAATTCTTCGCGGAATAAATCTCGAGATACCCGCTGGTGAAATCCATGCCATAATGGGCCGGAATGGAAGTGGTAAGACAACCACTGCGAACATTATCATGGGCCATCCAGACTTCGATGTCACAGATGGGTCAGTAGAGCTAGATGGCGAGGACCTATTGGAAATGGAGCCATGGGAGAGGGCCAGAGAGGGAGTTTTCCTTTCGTTCCAATATCCACAGGCAGTTCCAGGCTTGCAAGTCGGCAACTTCCTTCGAAAGTCTGTAGCCGCAATCAGAGGTGAGGATGTAGCAAAAGGTGCTGAATTCCGTAAAACCCTAAAGGATGCCATGACTCAACTTGATATTGATCGTTCATTTCTAGGTAGATACGTCAACGAT
>CALEIW010000080.1 GCA_937876055.1 uncultured euryarchaeote | reverse complement strand
GATATAATTTGATTATATCAGAGTGATTTACCACGGTTTGGTTTGACCTTTCCACAGTTTCTACCTAGTCGATAGGAAGTGGTTTTCGGACGCCAGAAAAGCATTGAAAACAAACCTAGAATTATCCCTCCAAAAACCAATCCAGGCCATCCCGTTTGGATATACCCTTCACTTGCGTTGAAGTATGCCCAAACAAATGAAGGAATGATTCCAACGATCATAGCGATCACTATTTCCTCTTTTAGTAGCCTCGCAGTGTCTCGATTAGCTGGTAGTCTCTGAGGATTTTTCTCGAACTTTGAATCATCTTCTCTCTTTACCAATCGGACAAATTTTGTTTCGGTTGAGCCTTTCGCCAATAGCTTTGTAGCGGGTTTACCTGAAGACCATTGTTTTGCAATATGGAATGTCCATTCATCCATCAAATGAGGACTGCCATCGAGTGCTTTACTCCAGTAATCTCCTTTGCAACAATCAGAAAGTTTCTCAAGTTCTTCATTACCAAAAATCGCTCCTTGATCAAAAGCTAATTGCCACTCCGACTCACTTGCCAAACTCGCTTCTTTTGATTGGATTATTTTTTCAGCTTCTTCGATTAGGATCGGATGTTTGGTAATTGAGTATCGATAACTTATCTCTGCCATGTGTTTTGGTCCAATTCCTCCAAACAAGATTGAGCGATTATCACTTCCAATCTCGGTTTTCCCCGGAGCAACGGAGACCCATTCGATGGACATACTCAATCCTCTGCTTCAATTTCTCCAGTTTGAATTGCCCATTGTGAAGCGTACACACTATCGTTTTCGAGTAATTCTTGATGGGAACCGCGTTCTACAATCGCTCCGTCAACCATAGAAATAATCTCGTCGGCGTTTCTTATTGTTGCCAATCGGTGAGCAACACCAATGGTGATTCTCTTCTTACCATTGGAACCATTTCCTCCACCGAATAGTGATTGTTGAATCCTCTTCTCAGTCTCTGCATCTAAAGCAGCGCTTGCCTCGTCTAGGATTAGCACATCTGGATTCATCAGCAGGGCTCGAGCGAGGCTAATCCTAGCGCGCTGACCACCTGAAAGTCTGACTCCTCTATCACCAACCATGGTATTCATTCCTTCTTCCATTTCATCAACAAATTCCCAAGCACCAGCCGTTTCTAATGCCTGCTTTACGTCATCATCGCTAGCCTCGCGAGCGTAGGCGACGTTGTCTCTAATTGTTCCAAAGAATAAGAATGGGTCTTGACTGACAAAACCAATTCGTGAGCGAACCGAATGAATTGTGAATTCTGATATGTCTTGACCATTGATTCTCACCTGCCCTGATTGTGGTTGGTAGAACTTTTCGGATAACTTTAGAATGGTAGATTTACCTGCTCCTGTATGACCCATTATTCCCAAAAATCCTCCAGATTCAACCTTGAATGAAACATCGTTCAAGACATTGATTGCGGTACCAGGATATGCAAATGTGACTGAGTCAAAAGAAATAGATGAAATTGGCTCAGCTAATTCCACAGCCTCTTCAGAATCGGAAATTGACGGTTCCAAATCAATCAATGCGAATACTCTACGGGAGGCTGCCTCGCCTCTCTGTAATTGATTTAGCAACATTCCTAGAATCCAGAGAGGCATTGTCATTCTTGTGGAAATTAAGAGGAATGTGACGAACTGCCCAACACTAATTTCACCTGAACTCATCAACCAACCTCCTGCTGATACCAGTAGACCAAAAGAAATTCCGGCGACGATGTGGAAGCCAGGGATGAACCTGTTTCTGATGAATGCTGCTTGAATTGCTTGGTCTCTATAGTCTCCACTTTGACCATCTATTCTTTCCATCTCAAATTGGGTAGAATTGTAGGCTTGAACAACAGTTATCCCCGCGAGAACATTCTCAAGTATTGCTACGATACCTCCGGTGCTCTCACGCTGTCTACGATATTTTCTCTGAACCCTTGTTGAGAACCAAATAACCATTGGAACAATCAGGATAAACGGAGTGAATAGTATCGCACATAGTGTTGGGGACATCCAAAATAAAATTGCAAAAGCCGTAATTAGGGTTGTAAAAATTCTAATTATGCTGGTACTAGAATCAGAAATTACATCTTCTAATTGTGCTACATCGGCAGACAAGACTGACATTAGATTTCCAGTTTGTCTAGTTTCAAAGTACGAAGCTTCCATGCTTAGTAACGATCGTGTGGCATCCATCCTGATGTCATGTTGGGCCATGTAGGCAATGGATTGCCATAACTGATTACTCAATCCCTGAAAAACCGCTAAAACTACAAAAGATATGAGAATTAATGCCCCGAATCCCAATTCAACTGAATTGATCGGACCTATTGAAGGTAAGATATCGAGTGTGACGAAACTTTCAATTCTTGAATCGGTGAATTTAGGGTTGTCTGGATTATAGTAATCCGCAGCCATCCCAATTGCGATGAAGGGAATTAGATCGAAGACCCTAGCACCCATATTGGATAGAAGTCCTCCTAATGCCCTCTGCCAATATCTTGTAACATATGGGATAATTCTCCATATTTGGCGACCTATGACTTGAGATTCATCCTGCTTATCAGACGAATCTTTGGCGATACCATCAGCTATCGCCTGTGTCATCATTCGGACCTCCCCTGACAGTGGGCTATGAATCCTTCACTATCGTGCAGACCTTCGGTCTGCACGGCTATGTCGAGATATCTGGTGCGCTCGCCGGGATTTGAACCCGGGCAAAGAGGTTGGAAACCTCTTGTGCTACCCCTACACCACGAACGCGCAACCCGCCGATTGAGGACTAGTCTTTGACCGATTCGGTGTGTTAACTTAGCGTCACAGGTCGCTGAATTTCAAAAAGGAAGGACGTTTCGGCAAGTTATGCTTCTAAGGCAGAGGTTAGGTATCGCGATGTTATTCATCTTTTTACCAATCAATGTTCCACTTTGGAAGATGATCTTTGAATTCTCGGGAAATAGTCTACCTTGGGGTGATTTACAACTTTTCTTTGGATTCCTAGTTCTCTTTGTTCTAGGGGGGATGTTGACATTTACTCCAGAACTAAAATCTCCTTTTGAGAAAGCAAATTAAAATTCTAGTCCGTATAATTCGCTTGGCCACTCAGAATGTATTTTCAAAAGAAAATTTTCTACTTCATTTGGGCCGTTTTCAACAAGAAGAGCAGAGCACAATTCGTCCGTTCTTTTGGGGATTGTTTTGGGCCCAAGAACAGCACCAGGTCGACGAGGATCGTCTAGGTAGTCGGTCTCCATACCCCATGGTGCTGAGGCATTTGCATGGGTTGACAATAACCCCTCGACGCTACCTCGACCAACACTCACAGTGCAGGCTAATCCATGGGTGAAATTAGCAGATACATCTGGAGGGGCATAATGCCTAACGGTCTGCGAGAGAGGAAGTCCTGACTTAATTGCCAATTGAGAAATTTCAGAGTAGGTTTGTGCACCAGCATCTTCGACGTGTAGTTGAATGGGGACTTTTGAAATTGCGGCTTCGGCCATGATTTGAGATAGGTTTTCATTTGCTTGAGTCCATATTTCCTCGCTAACTTCGTAATGCGGCCTTCCAACTTCACCGAGGCAGTGTGCCTTTCCTTGCTCGATTAACTCAAGAGCTAAATCGACTGATTCTAGATGTAATTCGCTTGCTCTATCAATTCCCAACTCAGATATTTGGCGCTCCCAAGCAACGGGATGAGGACCTAAAACTACTCCGACTGTGATTGCAAATTTTTCTCTTACCTCTTCCGCCATCGAAATAGTTTCAGAATAGGCTCTACGATAGCCTTCTTTGTTGATGGGTAAGGCTCCACCAAACCCTGGTTTGTGAACTAACATTATTCCAGTTCCACCAACTCGAACAAATTCTTCAATCGCTGAAAGATATCTGTTCGAGCGATCTAGGTGGATATGTTGGTCGACGACTGGACCTGTCCAGCGCCCGTCGACAATGAAGCTCATGCCAATGCGCCTTCCTCATCTAACTGATCGGCCCAATGGCGAACTGCCATCTCGGCGACTCGTTTGGAGGATTGTCCGGTTACAACTCCGTGGCCATTATTGAATACCAGAAGATTGCAGTTGTGTCTATTTGCATCTATTCGAATACAGCCAACCCTCTCATCCTTTTCTACATCTGCAAATCGGGCCGCAGCCAAGTCCAGTAAAACCGCTCGTCCAAATGAGAAACTAACCAACATATCTCCTGCTTCTGAGTGTAATCCCTCTTCAGACATTCCAAGACTTAGCAGAAGTTCTTGAATGACTAATCGAGCAACTTCCAATCTAGCGATTCCATGAACTAATACGCTACCCGACTCCTCTACCACGAAGGTTGCCCTAGGTTCCTTGTGACTAATCACAACCCATGGGCCGGACTTGATACCCTTTGCAAGTTTAACAGCATCATCATGCTTGATTGGCTTACCAGGGATGAAACGGAATGTTTGAGTCTCAACATTGACTCTTATCCTTGCATCTTCGTCCATATCTAGACCTCCTCAGTTCGTATCGGTTGTATGGTTTCGGAATCCGGATAACCATCGAAGGCCCTCAATAGAGAGGGCAGACGTGGTTGATGGACCGGAACCATCAGGGATGGTCCTGTTGTATCGGAGTCATCAACTCTACCCTCTCTAAGGTCTGCAAGAGCACCCCTGATTCTCGAGACAATTCGAGATGACCGTTCGGAGATTAATTCAGCAGTAAGGCCTCTGTTTTCCTCTTGCCACCATGTTGCGCTGGAGGCTGCTGCTGCACCTAATTCAGCATCTACACCCTTTGCAGCCTCGACAAGACTTGCTTTTGCGCTTCGTAATTTTTTCCAACGCCTGCCAATTGTAACACTAGAAATCAATGAAGACATAGATACCTGTTCATCGGCAGCACGAGTCATCCAATCTACCCATTCTTCATCCTCCATTGAAGGCTCTAATGCGTATATCGGTAAACCTCCACGAGCATTATTTGCGTGATGTAATAATCTCATAGGTTCAGGATCCGGAATAGTTGGACCATCAACATCGTAGATTGTTAAGTCATCCAAAAGGCGACCTAGAACTGTGCCAGAAGCCATAGCTGCGGCGACATGTATTCCAGGACTTTCTTGATCCTCCTTTTCCTCCTGAGGCCATCCTCTAATTTCATCCTCGGATGCCAGCAAAGCAATTCCATCCCAATGTTCCCTAGTTCGGAGTACAGTTGGCATTCGAACGCAAGGTAAGTGTGGCCATAGCAGAATTCTGCCACCATCCGGGTCATCGAAAATCACCGGTTCCCAAACCAATTTACCTTCGCTCATAATATCCCGAATCGTCTGCATGGCTTGACTTGAACGGTCAAATAACCGCTTTCAAGGCCTATCCTGCGGTGGTTGTATTGAAGGAGGGTGAGTGTGCGGCCGTATCTGAGAGAGATGGCTGAACCGCGCTCCTCCGTACCCGTCGTGCTACTGAATGAAGTATTTCCTGGAGATACAAATGCCCTAGATACGCTGTTTGGCGGTCGCTTGATGTCAATTATGGATACAGCCGCTGGAATGGCGTCTAGCCAATTCGCTCACAATGAATTTGTGACCGTCTCGGTTGACGCATTGAAATTCAAGCGACCGGCTTACCAAGGGGATGTAATTAGAACAATAGCAAGGGTTGTCTGGACCAGTCGTAGGACCGTTGGAGTCTTGGTGAGATCATGCAGAATGACACGTTCTAATTGGGACCCTGAGGAGATTTGTTCTGGATTCTTTTTCATGGTCGCAATCGATGACTCGATGCGGCCAGTAGATGTTCCTCAATTCACAGCAACCAGCGACGAAGAGAAAGAACTCTGGGCTCAAGCACAACGAGCAAGAGATGCTATGCGCTAATTAACAAAACGAAATGTGAAAGGATATCGGTATTCTTGACCTGCTTGTAGTGCTGAGTTAGCGTTGAATGCCCAAATTATGTAGAGTATCCAATGAACTAATAGGGTGAAACAGCCAATCAAAACTATCGTCAAAATACCATGTATAAATGAAGCTATCATGAAAGTAATGGAGGCATTGAGAGATTCTTTTAGATGAGAAGAAAGTAGTGGGTCATTTTGCCTCGCTTCATCATTCTTTATTGCAAAAATTACCAAAGGTGCTAAGAATCCCGTAAAAGGGGCTAAAATATGGGAAAGAGATCCTAAACTTCTATCAGGTTTAGTCCCTTGATTGAGGATTACAGCCTCTGGGCGCTGTTCTTCCATAATTATCCATACATTGGGTCACATTTGAACTCATTGCCGACCATTTTCACCCGTCGATTTGATGACCATATCTCCGCCCGCGCAATCCATGCCGGTGCTGAATGTCGCCTTTGTAGGCAGTGAAGAACTCGCCAGAACCTTAGCCAAGTCTAACGATGTTCGAGATATTGAATCATATGTATACAAAGAACAGCGAGAGGGTGAAACCTGTGTTCTTTCTTTACTTCGCCCACTAAGGCATCCAGAAAGACTTAGACCTCTTTTGTCAGTTCTCAACGTTGCCGAAGTTGGTATTGTAGAAATCACAAATGTCGATGCGGCGCTAGGTGAGATTTTGGTATCTTTTGGCGCAGCCGGCATCGAAAGAGGAATTGCAATCATCAATCCTTCTGAGGGGCAATGGGTGGATTCAGAACAAGTCAATATGATTCTATCACAGGCTGGTCTAGAAACTTGGAAGTTGTATGAATCGGTTCCTGATTCACATGATATCAGAGAGGAATTGTATCAACACATGCATGCAGTTCTGTTGAAAAATAATTACACAAAATTGGTATTGCCTGTTGACCAACATTTCAATGTCAAAGGAGTGGGATTAGTTGCAATTGGATATGTTCAATCAGGCACAGTAAACAAGCATGACGAGGTAGTAATTTTGCCAGCAAACGAAACCGGTGTGGTTAGATCTCTGCAAGTGATGGACGACGATGTTGATTCGGCTATTGCAGGTGATCGTGTTGGAGTTGCATTGAGGAATCTAAGAGAGGAGGCACTACACCGTGGATGCATGATTATTCATCCTGAATCACAGGCACTCAATCGCCATGATAATTCAAAAATAAAAATCAAAAATGCTCCATTTCAAAAGAGGAAATTAACAACTGAAGATGTAATCCATGCCGCAGTTGATTTGCAATTCGTTGTAGGCAGAATAAAGCAAGTTGATGGAGAAATAATTTCTGTGGAATGGGAGAGTCCTCTCTGGATTAGAGCCGAAGGCTCACCAGAGATATTGATTACACAACTTGATGCTATGCCGATGAGAATTATCGGTAGAGTGGAAACTATCGAACAATCCTAGTTTCGTTTTTCCGACTCTAAATCACGGGGCTCTCGGCGCTCGTCTCACGCGCACGCAAGGCGGCTCTAACCCTGCTCACCTTCCCGAGCAGTTATAGCCTCGAGGAGGCGCTCGGTCAAGTGGGATGTACTCAGCCGGGCGTAATGCCCGACTGGATGAAGGAGATTCGGAACTATTCGATAACCTAAGTCTAGTCGGCATAAGTGGGAGATTTTGCGGAATCCTCACAGAGCGACAGCTAACCTTTGAGGACTACTCAGGATATGGAATCAGAATCAATCTCTCCAACATCTCAACTCTGAGAAATATCAACTTAGCAAAATTGCCGAATAGTTTCCTTACCATAGGAGCTGTTGGAGTCTGGGTAGGTGCAACAAT
>CALEIW010000079.1 GCA_937876055.1 uncultured euryarchaeote | reverse complement strand
TCCAGAAGCCGGGACGTCGCATTTGAAACGGAGGGTGTTTGATGACTTCACATTCGGACGCCTTAATGCAAATGTTTTCTCGCAATCAAGCGGCCACTTGTTTATTCCTAGAGAAGGTAATTAGACAGGTGGATATAGGCGTGCATGACCACGAAATTGGTACACCACAGCGTCTTTCTTTCGACATTTACGTTATGCTATCTGGGGACAGCGCTCCGGAAGAAGATGAAATTTCTCAAGTTCTTGATTACGAATACTTGGTGGCAGTATTAGATGAGACTTTGAATTTGCAGCGCGCATCACTATTGGAAACACTTGCAAACCGTTTGTTGGATAGAATACTAAAACCTCACTCGGTTGAGGCTGCTACTGTTGTAATCACCAAATTGGATGTCTTGGACGGAGATGGTCAATTGGGCTGTTCTATCACTCGAATAAAGTAGTGGTGCAGGGGGTGGGATTTGAACCCACGAAGCTCTACGCACCGGAGCTTAAGTCCGGCCCCTTTGACCAGCTCGGGTACCCCTGCGAGGTCTCTGAGGACCTTATCAGACTTGAAACGAGCGGATTTACGCCCCCTCTTGGGGGCGTGTAAAAAACGATGCAAATAGCACTCGGACTTCACGAACGCTTTAACACCCCTCCGAGTGCGGGTAGACGATGAGTGGGAGCAGTACGCCGTTTCGAGATGGCAAGTTCACCCAAATTGCGATATTCCTCGCGATTTTGATGATAACTCCTCAAATGGCCACTTTTTTCACAGAACCAACCTATCTTCAAACGGACTCTAGGGCAGAGAATTCAGAGGATATCGAATCCAAAATCTACACACTCTATTTTGCAGAAGCCAACTCGTCTTCTGGAGGTGATGGCCACATTTCAACAATGGTCCCTGAGTCAGGTGGTCAATCGACCTCTAGTGCACTAGATTCTACAATAGAGTTCACAACTGGAGATTTGTTGAGTTCCCTCGAAATCACTGGTCGGCCAAAACATGGATCGTCCAGCGGTCAATTTTACATTCCAGTGCAATTTTTCCTCCGCGCTCAGGGACCTAGCAACTCCCAGGTCACCTGGGATATTGTGATTAGTGCAAATGGCAATACCGTTGGCTCCGAGTCTTGGGAAACAGACGCATGTAATCCAGGGATAACTAACTCTTGTAACTTCGATCATGAACTATTCGAAGTCATATTGGACGGCGGAGATGGTTTTGTTATCCAAGATGGTAATGAATTAACAGTTGAGGTCTCTGCTGAAATGTCTGGATGTGAAAGTTCAGGCGGCCCATTTGGAAGTAGTTGTGAAGCAGAGGTGGCATGGAACGAGATTGATGGAGAAAGCAATCGATATTCCCAGATGGAAGTAGAAACTAACGCCATTGCTGACAGTGAAGTCATACTCCAAAGAGATGGTGCCGAACTCGCAGACGGAGTAGAATTAGAATGGTATCCGAATGACGTATTGGCCGATCGAACAATGCAATTCTCCTTTGATGTGAAGAGCGCCTTTGGTAGAGAAGACATGGATTCTGTGAAATTACTGATGCGGGATCCAAATGGAAATTACCGCATAGACCATGAGATTTCATCAGATGATGATGGTATTAGGGACACTAGTCAGGGTATTTTCGGCACCTACACGTGGACTTATCCAAGTGGTCTTCCTTCAGGAGAATACACTGTTGAATTGGAAATTACTGACGTTCAAGGTAACGCATTCCTTGTTGAGCATGAACCTGTTGAAATGAAACAATGGGGTGTAGCGATTAATCACCGGGAAGACAGAACAGTCGAATATGTTGCCCCCGATGAAACAACTCCGGTACCACTTCAATTAGTCCACAGAGGAGACTCTACCAAGTCAATGACTGTGGAACTTGAGTTGCTAACTAACCTAGGTAGCTCATGGCTTGTTGAGTTCGACTCTCCAGGTGGTTACACTTTGAATTCAGGAGGTGATATTCTGAATCCAATACTTACCATAACGGCCCCTGATGATTTGACGGGAACTCCTGATAAAATTGAGATCCGAGCAGTTGCTGAAGCCACTATAGAAGGTGTTCAAACCGTCGTCCATCAAGACCTCCTTACCCTCGATTTAGAAAAGCTGGAAGTCTATCAGCCTCCAGATGTTTCGATATGGAATGAAGATCACGATATCCCAATTGCTAACTCTAGCCGCCCGGGTGATATCGACCCAACAATACCAAGATATGTTGAGGACAACCAATTCAATACGTTCTTACTAGAGATTTTCAATACAGGATTCGACACAGATAATTTCAGAGTAGATATTCTAAAGCGTTCTAAGTCAATTATCCAGATTTACGACAACGATACAGGTGAAAGAATCCTAGAAGATGATGGAGATGGAACTTTCCATATACCACCACTAGAGAGGCATTCAACTCAGATTCTTCGTTTCAATGTAAAACCTTCAACAGACCGAGAAGACCCAGATATCGGAATGATTGAGGTAGAAGTAGTAAGCAGTGGAAATGCCTCCCTCGGGACTACGGTTGAATTCACAATTCAGAGAACATTCGGGATTCG
>CALEIW010000078.1 GCA_937876055.1 uncultured euryarchaeote | reverse complement strand
ACTTCCCATGACAGGACTTCAAACAGACTACATTGTTGCCACGGTCTTCGACCGTGAACTCCTCCCAGCCACCTGGTGGTGCCTCTCTACGATTGATTTGTACGCTACCGTCAAGCTGTGCTGATAGGTACATGCCGTGAGCACCCTTGAGTGCAATCTTGCCATTGTGCCGCTGTTCTACTTGGAAGTATTCCCAGCCACCTGCATGGTCGCGGTTCCATTCTGCACGCCCGTCGGGCTGAGCGCTCAGGTACTTCCCGTGGACGCTTCGGAGCGACACGGTTCCTTGCATGATTTGTCGTAAATAGAAGAGAATATGGATGTTGTTGAGGGCTTTCAATACAAACAACTTCAATTGAATCGGGCAATACAACATGTTGTGGGAGGCATGTCCTTGGACTCATTGGACTGGCGGGAGCGCTTCGTCGGGGAAACGCCTGGAGACAGTGTCTCGGGGGGTGGGCCTAGGCAAGTTCCCGGTGCTTGTTGGTCGAAAGTCGAACCTACTCCTGTTCCGAATCCGACTCTCAGACTATGGTCGGATGAACTGGCTGAGATCTTAGGAATAGAAAGAGGAGGTGAGGCGTTTCTTGGAGGTAACAGAATAGCCGATGGGATGTCTCCCTATGCGCAACGATACGGGGGTCATCAATTCGGAAATTGGGCCGGACAACTAGGAGATGGACGAGCGATTACATTAGGAGAAGTTGATACTGGTGAGCGGGTTCTCGAATTACAACTCAAAGGTTCTGGCGTCACCCCTTATTCTCGCTTTGCAGATGGGAAGGCGGTACTCCGTTCCTCGATTCGAGAGTTCCTCTGTAGCGAAGCGATGCATCATCTTGGAGTTCCTACCACCCGCGCATTGTCACTGGTCACAACGGGTGAAGATGTAGTGCGAGATATTCTCTATAACGGGAATCCTGCACCTGAAGACGGAGCGATTGTTTGTAGGGTCGCTCCGAGTTTCATTCGATTTGGAAGTTTTCAGATTCATGCTATGGATGGAAATAAAACTGCCTTACGGGCTCTTGCAGAACACACAGTAAAACACCATTTTCCAGGACATTCGATAGAAGATGATGAGGGTGTAATCGAGTGGACAAAACAAATCGCAAAAGAAACTGCTCTGATGATTGCACATTGGATGAGAGTCGGTTTTGTTCATGGAGTAATGAATACTGACAACATGTCTATTCATAGCTTAACCATCGATTATGGCCCCTACGGATGGATTGAGGACTTCGATCTCGGCTGGACACCAAATACGACCGACGCGGGTAGGAAGAGATACAGGTTTGGAAATCAGACCGACATTGGAGGTTGGAATATTGCTAGATTTTTGGAGGCTGTATCTCCGTTGATGGAAAATCCTCAGAAGCTCAACGATGTTTTGGATTATTACTACCAGGAATATCAAGAAGTTCACACAAGGATGTGGATGGATAAGATAGGGGTCGATGAATACAAACAAAATGAATTCGATTTAGTTGCAGACTTGATTCGGCTACTGGAGGTTTCTAATATCGATATGACGATCTTTTTTCGATTGTTGTCAAATCTAGAGACCCCGGATGTGGAGCTGCTAAATTTCGCATTCTACTCTCCTGAGAAAATCCCTGTGGAGGAATGGAATGAATGGTTGAATAAATGGTGGGAGTATACGGAGGGCGTACCAAATAGAGGAAAAATGAGGAGTGTTAATCCTAAATTTGTCCTAAGAAATTGGATGGCTCAATTGGCCATAGATGCCGCAGAAAAGGGTGATTATACTGTTGCGGAAGAACTCCACCATTTGCTAAAATCACCATATGCAGAGCAGTCGGAATACGAATCGAAGTGGTTCCAGAAGAGGCCGGGGTGGGCTGATCACAGGGTTGGTTGTTCGATGCTTTCCTGTTCAAGCTGATTCGTCAGAGAAGGTTTTCTTCTGCATAATTTACAGCGTTTCTGAATATTGCCAGTCCTTCGCCTTCACCGTGTTCTCCATCCTCTACATCCCTTGTCCAGGTGGCGCCTAGCCATGTCGAATGGTTAGCCTCGGGGTGTGGCATCAGGCCGAAGACGAGTCCCGTTGGGTCACAAACTCCCGCGATATTTCTCCAACTCTGATTGGGCGATATTGGGTATGGGAGTACTTCGTCGCTTGAACTAGGGTATTCTGTAGCAGGGTCAACGTAGCGGGCCACCAGTTGCCCAGATTCAGACCAGCGATCTAGAAGTTCTCTGTCATTGGTGACGAACTTCCCCTCTCCGTGGCGAATCGGGACTCTCATTCTAGTGATTCCTTTAGTCCAAACACACGGGCTAACTGGGTCAAACTCTAGAGTCGCCCAACGATTTTCGTAGTGGCCGCTATCATTCAGTGCTAGTGATGCGGTTTGGGTCAGGCTGACTTCTTCGTCGCCTGGAAGCAGGCCCATCTTGACAAGGACTTGGAAACCATTGCAGATTCCAATTACCAACTTACCCGATTGAACAAAACGCCTGACTTGATCTCTTAGACCAAATCTCAGCCTGTTACCCATGAGTCTTCCACTACCTAGGTGATCTCCGAAGGAGAAGCCGCCCGGGACGGCCATGATGTGGTAATCGTCTAGACTCATTTCTCCATTTACCAGTCGATTTACGTGGACTCGGTCGGCTGTCGCCCCGACCATTTCGAAAACCGCCATTGTCTCGGTCTCACAATTAATTCCGAAGCCGGAAAGAACTGCTACGCGGACTTGATTCATTGCGGGCCGCCTCCATCCAAAGTGCCTTTCCAAGCACTTCTCAAATTACTCATCGAAGATGAAAATAGCCTATCTTCTCCATTGTTTACAGAGATTTTGTCGCCATCAACAACGGTTCCCAAATTGTAGCACGCATGCCCCGACATAGATGCCTCAAATGCTTCGCAGTCTTCCGATTTTACACTGACTAGAATGCGCCCTAGAGATTCCCCAAATAGAGCGCCCCAAGCATCGATTTGGTTGCAGTCGGACATTATTGAGGAGATGTCCACGTCTGCACCTGAGTTGGAGCCAAAGCAACATTCCGCGAGGGATACTGCCAATCCGCCATCGCTACAATCGTGGGCACTAGCAACGAGGTTGTTCTCCATCCCATTAGTTAGTGCTCTGTACATTGCTAGATTTCGGGTTGGGTCAATTTCTGGCACTCTTCCACCGATTCCTGACTTGCCATTTGACTCATCTCGAAGCATGTAGGACAATTCGCTAGCGCCGAGTTCGTGATGAGATTCTCCACAAAGATAGATTCTGTCTCCTACGGACTTGAAATCGCTTGAAACCGCCTTTCTGACATCTGAATGGTTACCAATTAGACTGAACAGAATTGTAGGAGGTATGCTGATCTTCTCGCCGTGCAATGTGGCATCGTTCTTCATCGAATCCTTACCGCTTATGCACGGCAAATTGTATGCCCGACATACATCATCGAGGGCGCGATTTGCTCTGACTAATTGTGCCAATTTGTAGCGCCCGTCGGGGGTCTTGGCCGACTCTACCGGGTCGGGCCAACAGAAGTTGTCTAATCCGGCGATAAGATCGAGATCTACACCTACGCATACTGCATTTCGAAGGGCTTCATCGATGCTTGCCGCAGTCATAGCATAAGCATCGATGTCCGAATATCTCGGCACAATCCCATTGGAAATTACAGCACCTTGGGTTTGGCCTTGAATCGGGGCGATTACTGCGGCGTCTCCAGGCGCATCATGATTAACTCCGCAAAATGGCTTGATTACGGATTGTGCGATAACTTCGTGATCATAGGAGCGGACCCACCATTCCTTACTTGCAATGTTAGGGCGAGCCATTAGACGAAGAAGGACTTCTCCCATTTCGGATACATCAGGGAGTATTGGTTCGGCATGGGTTGGTGGTGTCCATTCTGAATCGAGTTCTAATTGAGGGCAGCCATCATGAAGGAAGGAGATTGGAAGATGGGCGACTACATCTTCTCCCATTCTGACCACAAATGCGCCTGAATCAGTGAATGTTCCAACGGCAGTAGCCTCTACTTCGTGGAGTTTTGCTAATGCCTCAAATGCCGCGCAGTCCTCTGGACTTATTCCTACTGTCATCCTCTCTTGTGACTCAGAAACTAGTATCTCCCAAGGGCTCAAACCGGCTTGCTTCAATGGAACTACAGCAAGGTCTAGATCGGCTCCTCCTGTCAGTTCGGCCATTTCTCCTACTGAGCTTGAAAGGCCCCCTGCTCCATTGTCGGTTATGACTTGGATTAGCCCCTCGTCGCGAGCCTCAATAATCATGTCAAGCATTTTCTTTTGTGTAATCGGGTCTCCGATTTGTACTGCAGAACTTGGGCTTTCTTCCGTCAGTTCCAAACTTGAGAAGGTCGCTCCGTGGATTCCGTCCGAACCCACTCTTCCGCCGACCATGTAGACAACGTCTCCTGGAGTCGGGGTTTTGTCGTGGGATTCTCTTCCGTCAGGAAGTGTGCGCGGCATCAATCCGACTGTCCCGCAGTAAACGAGTGGCTTTCCAAGATATCTGTCATCAAAGATAATCGCGCCATTGACGGTTGGAATCCCGGATTCGTTTCCACCCGCTCTAACCCCTGCATGCACGCCTCGGAAAACACGAGAGGGGTGGAAGAGTCCTTCCGGTATATTGCCTGAGTAGTCTGGTGGACCGAAGCAGAATACGTCGGTATTTGCGATTGGTCGAGCGCCCAAACCCGTGCCTAGAATGTCTCTGTTAACTCCAACGATTCCTGTCATCGCCCCGCCGAATGGATCTAATGCGCTTGGAGAATTGTGAGTTTCTGCTTTCATACAAAGACTCCATTCGTCATTCCAAGCGATTACTCCTGAGTTGTCATGGAAAATAGATAGGAGCCAATCGACCTTTTTCTGAATGTCAAGGGTTGGCTTCATGATGTGGGTTTTGAATAGAGAGTCGATTGTCGAGTCTTCACCCGTCTCTGTGTCTTTGTGGTGAATTTTTGCGGCAAATATCTTGTGAGAGCAGTGTTCGGACCAAGTCTGCGCTAAACACTCCAATTCCGCATCTGTTGGAGCGTTTTGGGGTAGTCCTAATTTCTCTCTTGCTTCCCTTACAGATGGCTCTCTATAATGCGATTGTATGGCCTTCATCTCAGTCAAATTGAGAGCTAGTAACCCCGTCTCTGATATGTCGATTAATTCCTCATCGGAGACTTCCAAATCTACAATCGCTGGTGTAGTTTGTTCTAGGGCTGGCCGGTCTGGGAAATCTAGAGAGGGCCATGCCGATTTCTCACACTCTGCTTGGCTAGCGATGGCGGCTCGCTCAATCATTGGATTGTGCAATTTACTCGCTAGCCATTCTGCAGATGTATTCTCTGGAACCCCCCAGAAAGCATAGGTTCGTGTTGTAGCTACAGCAGCATCGTTTGCTAAGTGAGGGAATAGTGTCAGTAACCCATCCAAGCCGGCTTGGCCGGCGTTGTCTGTAACTCCTGGCTTGAATCCGGCTTGAATTACGATTTGGGGTACTTCGGAGAATATTGTTGGGTTGTCGAGTAAACGGGTGTTGACGCTTCCTTCCTCCATCACAGGATCTGCAAATAGATCGTAAACGGTTCTTTCAGCCTCATCCGGCGATAATTTCGCTCGCACTTGATAGCCTAGAATTACCCTCACAGATTCTACATTTAGGTTGTAATTTGAGGCTAGCATACTCTTGACTGAGTCGCCTCTTGCATCTGGAAGGCCAGCGAGGTCTCTAGTAGTGACTTCGAAAGAAAAGACCGGGGTTGTCGTGCCCATGAATTGCCCTCGGTGACTCACTCCTGTGTCGTGCCGTCTATCAATAAACAGGTACAGGCCTTTGGCCTGGACTGGGGAATTATAGGGAAAGACTTGAGACGGTCGTGTTGGCGGAATGACTTGATGCGAGCCGAAGACCTCTGGGGTGCGCGCTGGACTTCCTGCGCCAATCCATTGGCCCATCGCTACATGGAAACCGCCGCTAGAAAGCAGTCATTGGTGTGTCTGGCGGCTGATTTGCGCAGTGTAGGCGAGTTGGTCGATTTGGTCGAAGAGGTGGGGCCTCATATCGCCGCACTAAAGACTCATGTCGACATGGTAGACGATTTTTCAAGAGAATCTTGGCAAGGTCTTGTGGACTCTGCGAAGAAGCACGACTTGTTACTATTCGAGGATCGAAAATTCGCAGATATCGGGAAGGTCTCGCAAAATCAGATGGCTGGTGTTCACGATATCCGTTCGTGGGCGGATATTGTAACCGCCCACAGAATCTCTGGTCCCGACATTGTTGATGGAATAGCAGCAGGCTGGGCAGATGTTGAGAGGATAGGAGGCGTTCTCTTACTTGCTCAGATGTCTAGTAGTGGCAATCTACTGACTGCAGATTATACTGATGAAGTGATTGCTACAGGCGGGGGTTCTCCGAACGTAATTGGATTCATTGGAAATGGCAGTTCCTCCGAGGAGGTTGCCGCTTTACGAGCAAAGGTAGGAGATTCACAGATGATCTGGACCCCAGGGGTGAATCTTGCAGTTGGAGATGGCGATATGGGGCAAAGATATGGACACCCGAGAGAAGCGGTTCTAGCGGGTTCTGATGCGATAATCGTCGGATCGGGTATCCATCGTGCTGATTCTAGGCGTGACGCTGCGGCTGAGTACGCACGTGCATCTTTCGAAGCACTCTGTGAGCGTGAGGGGCAATAATGCTCGAGACGGTTTTGAATTACTTTATTTTCATCGTGACTATCTTATTTGTTGGTTTTTTTTTCTTTCGTGAAGTCATCAAGCGATGGAGGATTGGCTTGAGGATGTCTGCCGGTGATGAGAGTTTACTCACAGACAGTTCTGTGTCAATGAAAACAATTACCGATGCACCAGAAGGAAGTGTGATAGTATCACATGTCCCAGCAAAAATAATTGATGACGGTCAATGATTATCTCAAACCATTCCAGTCAATTGGTCGATTAGGGAGTTTAGATCTAGAATATCGGCGTAGTGCGCGCCGCCTATGGCTCCGCCTGAGATTATTAGCAGGAGAAATAATCGGATTATCCAACGGCCTTTCGGCTTCTTCTTTCTTGGCGGGGTTATGGGCGCCGGTTCACTTGGCTGAGAAGGTGGTAGCTCGATGTTTTCCACAGGTGGTGCGGGGGCTCCGGGGAGCGGGGGCATGCCTGGCAAAGAAGGTAGTGCGGGAGGTGCTGGTTCGGGGTCTTCCAGAGTAGGGTATAGGGCGTCCAAATCGGTAAGCCCGGGTGCTTCGGGAATTTTACCCATCCAACTACTCCATGCTTCTTCGATAGAAGAATCTGTGAAAGGTGTCATCAGAACGCCGACGGCTCCGGCTGAATATGCTGCATCCTCGGCTAAGTCGATTCTGCCTCTACTGGATACGAATACTATGCGCGCTTTTGGATCGGATTCTCTCATCTCCAGCGCCGCTACATGGCCGTCGAGAGTAGGAATATCTACTGCAATGAATACCAAATCAGGCCGCAGTGCAACGAAGTCGTCGACTGCTTTATCTCCGTCTTTGACTACTTCAGAAGCCCAGCCGCGCTTGCGGAGAACCATTTGCAAACGGCCTTCTGTGATTGAGTTTCCAATCACGATGAGGGCGGTCTTGGACTCATCCGCTGACATGTTCATGATGACACAAGAGGTGTTGTTGAAGAAAGACGCGGTCAAACCTCTTGCGATAGTATCGAATCAATTAGCCAATCCGGCTCGAAGTCTTGCAGATCATCATAGCCCTGCCCCACCCCTGCTAAAACAATAGGGCGTCCTGTGGTGTGAGCAATCGAAAGCGCAGCTCCTCCTTTGGCATCTGTGTCTAACTTACAGAGAACTGCGCCGTCGAAACTTAGCATGCGCTGGAATTCTTTTGCTTGTATTACTGCATCGTTTCCAGCAAGTGCGTCTGCCACGAATAATACCAGATGGGGACGAGTGACTCTGTGCACCTTTCGTAGTTCTTCCATCAAGTTGGTTTTGTTTTGCATGCGCCCTGCTGTATCGATAATTACGATGTCTTCTCCCCTGGCTTTTGCGCTCTCTAATGCATCTCTAGCAACGGCTGCTGCGTCGCCTCCTCTTTGGCTACGAATACAACGTACTCCGAGCCTGTCTGCATGGTTTGCTAATTGATCGATAGCGCCGGCTCGGAAAGTATCTGCGGCTGCTAAAACAACTGAGTACCCTTGACTGGTTAATCGATGGGTGATTTTTGCAGTCGTGGTGGTTTTTCCGGTCCCGTTTACTCCGACCATCATTATCGAAACCGGAGTGCCTTGGTTAGCAAATGACTTCACTGTTTTATCGAAATCCCAATATCCCGCTTCCAATAATGAAAGTAGTGAATTTCGTAAGGCGCTCTCGATTACTTCGGATAAATCCGCCTTCCGCGCTATTCGAGCGCCGATTAGTGAGCCGCGAAGTGTAGTCATTACATCCGTAACAGCATCATGGCCCATGTCGGCCATCAATAGATCCATTTCTAATTCCTCAAGGATTTCTTCGAGCGTATTGCTGGCCGCGATTACTTTTCCTCCGCGTGTAACTTCTGCTTCGCCCAAATCAATCTTGAATTCGGCTGTATCATTCGCAACTAACTCCCTTCCTGTTGTACTAATCATTGGGTCTTGTGGGGGTTGTTCGACAGGGGTGTTATCGGCCTCTGCTTTGGCCACCGCAGCGGCTCGTTGGGCTTGTTTTCGAGATTTCTTGTCGACCGGAGAGGAGAATGGGTCTTCGGGAAGTTCTTCCACGAAATCGTCCCACTGGTCCTCAACATCTTCCTTGAATTCTTCAAAGCCTGGAGGCGGCGGGGGTGGTGGGGCGTTTTTTGCTCTCTCAATTGCTTCCATCAATTGACGGCGTTGAAGTAATGCTTCTTCGGCCTCGATTGAGTCTTCTTCTACGGTGAAGTCCTCCTCTTCCGCGGCTTCTTCGGCCTTCTTTTTGAAGCGGTCGAATAAGCCCATTTTTTCACCTCAGAATTTCAGTCATCAAGTGTGAACTCTGTTCCTCTCTTTCGTCGTCGGCGTTTCGGTCTGCTTTCGCTTTCTTCGGAATTTGTTGCTTCTGCAGTCTCTGGCAATTCGTCTTGTAATTCGGCGACGCCGTCGTTGAATTGTGTTGCTAGTTCAATGACCATTTTCTCCGTCTCGTCAAATTCTGATTTCAGGCTGTCCATAAGACGTAGTAATTCTTGGTTTCTTGTGGATAAAATCTCCAATGCTTCCTCTCGCGTCTTCTCTGCTTGGATTCCGCTGCCAATATCGATCACGGCGCCCGCTTCAGAAGGGATGTCTGCGATGATTTGGACGCCTCCTCCCAGAGGAATCATTGCATCACTCGCCCCTGATTCAGGGATTGCTTCCAGTGCCATGATTGCGCGAGCTTGTTCTTGTCGAACTTCTTCCAAGCGAACCACTTGAGACTCAAGATTCTGAAGGCGCTCGCGATTGGCCTCGACTTGTTGCGCGATACTCTGTAACTCTGCCCTGTCGGGGTTGCTCATTGGCTCGTCGAGTTGTCAGGGTGCAATGAAGCCGTCGATGAATCATCGTCGTGATTTGTTTATGTAACATAAGTCAAAGCAATTGGACATGAAGATTGTCGCCCCTTGGATGATCTGCTTGATGTTCTTGGCATCATTTTCTGGTTGTATCGCAAGCGAGGAAGGTGATAATGAGGGAAGATATATCGACGATGAAGAGGATTTAATCGATTACATCGAAGAAGGAATATGTGGAGATATTGATGGAGACGGTATTCCTGATTGTCCACTGAGTGGGTATATCGAAGGAACCGATCCTTGGTGGTGCACCTCAAGTGGGATTGGTGGTCATCACGTTGATCCTGTGTATGAAAATTCAGAGAAGGGGGTTCTCAGCGACGAGATTTGTGAAGCGCTAACCTACGAGCTGAAGGCTGCGATTGAATGGTCTCAGGAATGGCCTACCTTGGGAGATGCTGAAGCCGCTGGATATAGTATGTCTGTGGAATATGTAGAAGGCATGGGAACGCATCATGTGATTTTGAATGATTTCTCTATGGAAGACCCTTCTTTTGATTCTGAAAATCCACTATTTCCCGGAACAAGAATAGATTCTGTATTTGAATTTGAAAAGCCTGAGTTCTTGATGTACGGAGGTGAAGATGCCGATGCACAGTTGGTTGGTTTTGCATGGTTTGTGTATGCTCCAGTGGATAATCCTCCTGAAGGTTTCTCAGGCGATAACGACTGGTGGCACCGGCACGAAATCATGTGCTTCCAACCTAGTGATTTTGTCTTTAGGGGAGAAGGTTTGAGTGATGAAGTCTGTGAAGAAAGAGGTGGTGAAAATATCAACCTAGAGGAATATTGGATGGTTCATGCTTGGATAGTTAGGCCTTGGTTGACTTTTGATGATGTATTTACCAACCATCACCCATGTCTGCATGAAGAAGGCCCTGAGACTGATCCTGATGCTGAATGTTGGTCCGAGAGTACCGAACATGTCGGCCACGAAACCTGATTTTTGGCTTAATCGAGGGCCCCGTTGTAGTCAAATAGGGCTCGTCTGTCGCCCGACTGCTGGAAGGATATCCGATGGGTAGAGTAGTTTGGTTCACTGGCCTCTCCGGAGCGGGAAAAACCACCATTGCAATGGCGGCTGCAGAACGCTTTGGTTGCGAGGTACTAGATGGCGATACTATTCGAGATTTCTTTGCTAATCACGACTTCAGTCGAGAAGGTAGAGAGAGGCACTTGCTGGGTATCGCTAAGATGGCGAAGATGATTTCTAAGCACACCGATGTTCTCTGTTCGTTCATCACCCCTTACGAAGATGTGCGAGAAAAAATCCTTGAGATTCTACCAGATGATGCAATTATGGTGCACGTCTCCACTTCTCTCGAAGTCTGCGAAGAGCGTGATGTGAAAGGATTGTACGCAAAGGCAAGAACTGGTGAAATATCCAACTTTACTGGCATTTCTGACCCATTCGATGAGCCTAAATGCGCCGATATTACTCTCAACTCAACAGGCGAAGAAGGCGGCTCAGTTGATGATATGGTCGAACAATTATCTCATCTATTTGAGAAGAAGAAGGCGGTTCTACTTCCTGGCCGCTGGCAACCTCTCCACGTTGGTCATGAGTGGTTAATTCAAAGAGAATTGGACCAAGGAAAGAGGGTTGTTGTAGGAATTCGTGACACCCCTGTGTCCGAATCTGACCCTTACTCTGCAGATATGCGTAAGAGGATGATTGAGCACCGCTACGAGGGAGAGGATGTTGAGGCATGGATTATGCCTGATATCGAAGCAATTTCTTATGGACGAAAGGTAGGCTACGATCTTCGTGAAGCCGATGATATTCCTCCTGAAGTGTTCGCTGTATCTGCAACCGGAGTAAGGGGTGGAAACAGAGCGAATGTGTCTCAGAAAGTCATGGAGTTCATGATTTCTGAAAGGATTTGGGATGGCGAGTGAAGCGCCGGGATAATCTTTTACTGGAAATTCTACCTATCGTTATCCATGGCTTTACTTGATTTATTGGATACTATCATCTGGGTGATTAGGAACCCAATGGAGGTTTTATTCGTAGCTTTGTTAATAGTCGCGGCCGTTGCTTTCTTCGCACCTCAACTTTCAGGGTGAGGTGTTCTGTAGACATTTCTAATACCAAGTGTTGAATATTAACTCTGATTCAATTCCTGTATGGCAGAGGCCGTCACAGTTCCTTTGTTCGTCTTACCCTTGGGTATTTTCCCAATGTGCCAAGAGCCATTGAGGGTGTTTGAGCCAAGGTACAAACAGATGCTTGACGATTGTGTATTGAATAATTCTCAATTTGGTTATATTGCCGCAGATATCAACGGAGAAGATGAAAATGGTTGGACTCTTCCTGCTGAATATGGTGTACTTACCTCTGCGGAGAACCTCCAGGAACAAGGGACAAATCTGATGTTTACTGCATACGGTGAAAAGAGATTCAGAGTGGTGAACGTAATCCCTGCAGCGCTTCCAGCCGAAGATTTTGGAGATGTGTTTCCGTCCGTTGACGAACTTGTGGAGCGGTACATTGAGGAAAACGCGGAAGGAAAACTGTACATCAGGGCTGAAGTAGAGATATTACCTCCACTGGATGGAGTGATTAATGATGATGATTGGATGGATATTTTGGAAATGTGGGCATGGCAGATTGTAGAGATGTCGAGTATGTTTAGAAATGAAGAATTGTCTAACTCCGAAGTCTTCTCGGTTCTGAAATCTGAGTTTTCGCCCTATTCGGAGTACTCTCTGTGGTTTGCTTGCCATTCACTATTGGATTCGGAGGATCGGCAGACCGCACTAGCTTCTACATCAGCAAACGATATTATGGATTTACTGAAGATGACTGTTGCAGAGAAAAATACACAGTTGAAGGCTATTCGTTCTGTTATGGAAAACGACTCTGATTAAGTGTCTCGGAGTCTGTATGCTCATAACTACGTAGTTTGGGCGGACATTATGCCAGAAGTACCTGAAGTAGGTGCTTTCTTGCTCGGTGCGCCTAAATGTGGCACCACTTGGTTGGCTGAGGTGTTAACGCAGCACCCCGAAATCTGTGTTTCTGACCCTAAGGAGCCAAATGTTGTCGCTAGCCACAAAGGAACCTTTGGAAGAGACGATTCGGAGCCCGATTGGGTAGAATATACAGGTTGTTTCAATGGGGATGGTTTGCGAATTGATTGTTCGGTTCATGCAATGGCTTGCCCTATTGCTCCTTCACGTGTAGCAAATAATTGGCCTAATGCGCGTCTTATCATTTGTCTACGAGAGCCTGTTAGCAGAACGGTTTCCCATTGGAATATGATTCTAGATACCAAAGAAGATCGTGAAAATGGTGCAGATTGGAGTGACTTTAGTTCAGCTTGGGAGGACTCTCGTCTTTCTGATGACACCTTGTATGGTGCTGCGGTTGCAAGATGGTTAGAACACTTTGATAGAGATTCGATTTTGTTGATTGAGGCAAATCGTATGCGCCATGATGCTTCTATAGTTCTAGAAGAAGTTTGTAATCATCTTTCAATATCTTCTCACTCATTTGATTTGGATTCTGTACATAATGCAAATACCGCCGCGGACCGACGGCCGATGACTATGTTTGGCCATCTTTTACGATTTGCTGCGAGCCTGCTTCCCGGTTTCATCAAGGGCCCAATTGTCAGACGTTTGCAGGCGCGTGGTCTGAATGTGTACAAGATGCCTGTTCTGTCAAGCAAGGCCCCTGCAAAGAGGACCATTACTGATGAGCAAAGAGCTCTGTTGTCCGAAGGCGTAAATGCAGACTTGGCCTTATTGGAAACATCCACTGGGTTTGATTGTTCAAAGTGGATTATTGAATGATTTCATTGATGCCCGACCCATACCTCTGTCCATCTATTATCAGCAGCGACGAGGAAATATGGATTGAGGACTTCTTCAACCAAGTCGTAGTCTAGTGTTTTTCCATCCGGTCCGACTACTATTCCTCCCGCGCCCGAGACGACAGCGTGCGCTGCGGCAATATCCCAACAGGAGGTTGGTCCGAATCTTGGGTAAAGATCGGCTCCCCCTTCAGCAACAATACAGGCCTTGAGCGAGGACCCCATACGGACTAATTCGTGTTCGCCGACGGCTGCAGCGAAGGATTCGTCTTTTTCTCCTCGGTGAGAGCCGCTGGCGACTAATTTCACCTTACCTTCACTCGGTTGTACCATCATTGGCCCTGTTCCATCTGGTCCATGTCGTTGAGATGTTGTCAGGGCCCCTCCATACCACGTGGTTTCAGAAGCAGGGGCATGAACTACCCCGAACAGGGGTTTCCATCTCGAGCCGTTTCGTTGCATCAAGGCGATATTGACTGTAAACATACCATTTCTCTTGATGAATTCCTTGGTCCCATCTAATGGGTCAACCAGCCAACATGTGTCGCTCGAAAGTGGGTCCCCTACTCTTCCTTCTTCCGAGACAATTGGTGTGGAATCGATTGACTGTAAGCCTTCAACGATTACTTCATGGGCGGCGATGTCTGCTTTTGTAAGTGGAGATTCGTCCCCTTTCTGGGTAATTTCGAAGTCGTCAGAATTCTCATAGACGTCCAATATTGCCTCGCCGGCTTGAATTGCTATCTCAACGATTTTTTCCGGAGAAAATGATGATGTCGGTTGGGATGAAATTTGTTGTAATTTTTCTTCTATATGGCTCTTCAATAGATCTACTGAACCATCGAATGAAGTTAGTTCCTCATCCGTTGCAAGCATAACAAAACCAGAGTCGGTTTCCCCCACTATACATGGCGTCTTGCCTTCTGTTGCCGTCTCAACATCTTCTGGCCTTTC
>CALEIW010000077.1 GCA_937876055.1 uncultured euryarchaeote | reverse complement strand
TGTTAAGAAATCCATAGAGCATTCACTTAATGACCCAGAAACAGCCCTAGAATTTGCCAAACTATGGGGAAGAGGAATTGACGATGAGACAAACAAAGAGTTTGTACAGATGTACGTAAATTCACGTACCCTTGATTATGGCCCTGAAGGTAGGGCAGCGGTTCGATTATTTTTGAAAGAAGGTCAAAAAATAGGTTTAGTTGATGGCGGTTTAGACACTGATGCGATAGAATTTATCGGGGCGGATTAAAATGACTGAAGACATACCTGAGAGGTCCGAGTTTGATTCCGTTGATCCAGCACCACCTAGCAGTGAACGTAGTGTGGCAGATTTGCGAACAGTCCTATGTGATGAGCAAGAAAAGATGTTCCAAAGGATGAGGGCATTGTTTGCATTGCGCAACATTGGTGGCAAGGATTCAGTCGACGCATTGGCTGCAGCCTATGATTCAAAGTCTGCTTTATTGAAACACGAAATAGCCTATGTTATGGGACAGATGCAAGACCCCCATGCTGTACCTCACTTAATTGAAAGATTAGAAGACGGAGAAGAAGATGTAATGGTCCGACATGAAGCTGCTGAAGCATTAGGCGCTATTGGAGATAGGACTGCATTAGACGTGCTAGAAAGATTCGTTGATGATGATGAAGTAGTGATTGCAGAATCGTGTGAAGTAGCACTAGACTTGCTAGAATGGGTAGCAAGTAAACGGTTGGATTATTCAGAATAATTACTCGAGTTTAGCCCAAACCGGTTGTTCTTCTAATTTGCACACTTCTTTCAAGAATAGGAGTAAACCATCGGTTGAATTTGCATCTAGAGTATTTCTCACTTCATTGTCGAAATAGTATTCCATCCTATTTTCGTCTATACCAGTTTGCTGGGTGGAATTTCTGATCACCCGGCTTTTCCATTTAGAATCGGTATTGAATGCTTGATAATTGAGTGTCAAATCATTGTGTATCTCAGTAATTCTTTCTATGGGAGCATCCTTTCTGCAGGCGAATACACCAAAGACCATTGGAAGGCCAGTAACCTTGGTCCATTCTCCTCCTAAATCTAAAGATACTAAATCAGGATACTTCGAAGCGGCGGAAAGTGCTCTATCACCAATTAACAACGCCCCATCGCATAGTTCTAACATAGAGTTTAGATCAGGACCCGTCTCAACACATTTGGGATCCAATCCTCGATGTTTTAGTAACCACCGGAGTAGTACCTTAGAGGTAGAGGAATCTGAAGGCAATGCAATATCACGCATTTGATCTAAATCCCTTGACCCAAATAGAATAACTGAACCTACGGCACCCATCGCAACTATTCCAAGGTCTGGTAGTAACATTAGTTTGTCTGAATGTTTAGCGAAATCCGCGGTAGGAATTGGAGCGGTTAGACAATCTTTGCGAAGGACATGGCCGGTCAGCCATGCTGGTGGAGCGGATAATACAGACCAACGTTCATCTAAGCCATAAAAAAGTGGATCACAATTCGTGAAAGCTACCCGGCCAACGACACTAGTCCACGACATATTATTCACATCTAATTGAGCAGAGGCAAACTGTTAATCTCATGTTTTTTGGGCCGAATAATTTCAAATTCTGAATATATTGAATTTCTTCTTACGGACAATTGGTTTGTTTCCTCAATTAGATTCACTAAATCATCCACTTGGGAATCCAGAGGAGTAGTACTTCCCGCAGAATGCATAATTTCCTCATGACCTACAGTGCCGTCAATATCATCTGCTCCCGATATTAATGCCATTTGGGCTACATGATCTCCAATATTCATCCGATAGGCCTTGATATGTGGTATGTTATCTAACATCAAACGAGAAATAGCAATTGTTCGTAAAATCTCGTTAGAAGTCGCTAATTGAGCTTCGGGGAGCCTAGTATAATCTGGTAAAAATGGATAAGGGACAAAACATTGGAATCCATTAGTTTCATCCTGCAGTTCCCTGAGCAATTCAAGGTGAGTTATCCTGTCTTCGATCGATTCTATTGTTCCAAAAAGCATTGTACAATTGGTAGGAATCCCCAAGTTATGAGCTTCCTTGTGTATCTCTAGGTATTCAATACTGGTTTCTTTCCCTCGACAGATTCTATCTCGAACCTTGTCAACAAGAATTTCAGCACCGCCGCCTGGTATAGAATCTAAACCAGCGGATTGTAGTTTCTTGAGAGTTTCATTAACGGACAGATTTGATCTCTTCGCGAGGTGTTTAATTTCAACTGCTGTAAGAGACTTGATGTGAATATGTGGAAATTTCTTTTTGGCCCTACTATACAATTTTTCATAATGTTCGATTGTCCAAGTTGGATGTAATCCACCTACTGAATGGACTTCATCTATTTTGTCAGAATAGGGTTCAATTCGATGTATATATTCATCAACACTCAATTCATAAGCGTCAGAATGTCTAGGACCCTTTCTGAATGCGCAAAATCTGCAGGCCAATACGCAAATGTTTGTTGTGTTTACGTGGAGATTTTGGTTGAAAAATATTTGATTGTCAAAACGAGATTGTTTCACCATATTAGCTAGCGAAAAAATGGCGTTAAGATCTGCCATGTGGTATATTTCAATGGCTTGATTTCTGTTAATCCTACCATATTGAATTAATGATTCAAGTGCTTCCGTCAATATTGAATTGTTAGATACAGAAGGTGGAACTCGCATCGATTTGAGATTACTTCGCCAATCTTTGTGTCCACCAAGAGGCGCTGTGGTCTCTACCATGGGCCTGTTCACAAAACGCCGCAATAATCCGCCCATATTCAATCCATCTATACTCTGATGAAAAAATCGAGGCTGGAAATCATCAAAGGCCCTTTTGATTAGCAACAACCATGAAACGAACTGAAGTATCTGTTCAAAGTTTAGAGAATATGGCAAAAAATTGCCGGAGGTCAATAGTTGACATGATACACAAAGCAGGGGCAGGACATCCAGGTGGATCTTTGTCAGCAATCGATCTAATTGTCGCACTATATGGTACTCAACTAAATGTAGATTCCAATAATCCAGATTCAAGCCAAAGAGACCGATTTATTATGAGTAAAGGTCACGCCTCACCAGCAGTATATGCTATTTTGAAAGAACACAACTTCCTCAACCAATCAGACTTGGATGGCTTCAGAAGCTTAGGTTCTGTATGTCAAGGTCATGTAGACATGAAATGGACAAATGGCGTAGACTTCTCTGCAGGCAGCTTAGGTATGGGATTATCCTTTGGAATAGGTACTGCATTTGCAGCTAAAATGGATAGTTTAGATTTCCAAACTTGGGTAATGTTGGGTGATGGTGAAACTCAAGAGGGGCAGATATGGGAAGCGTTCATGGCTGCTAGTTATCATAATTTAGACAATTTACACGTAATAATCGATAGGAACCGAATACAGAACGATGACTTCGTAAATGTACAAATGGAGATTGGTGACGTTGCCAATAAGGTAGAGGCTTTCGGTTGGTCCGTCAGGGAAATCGACGGGCACGACATGGAAGCGATTGTCGAAGCTTTGCAATGGTCAATGGATACACCTGGACCTTCCGCCATAGTAGCCCATACCGTCAAGGGCAAAGGCGTATCATTCATGGAAGATAATCCGTCATTCCATGGTAAAGCACCTAATGATGCTGAACTAACGATGGCAATGGAGGAGTTAGTATGAGCGCACCATCCACCGGTGGAGCTAGCCGTGATGGTTATGGTGCAGCACTACTAAACTTGGCAGATGATCCGCGAGTCGTCGTAATTGAAGCAGATCTAGGTAAATCTACCAAATCTTGTCTGTTCCGTGAATTGTATCCAGAACGAACCATTTCACTAGGTATTGCCGAACAAAATATGGTACTTGTAGCAGCAGGGCTAGCTTCTTGCGGAAAGGTTCCGTTTGCTAGTACATTTGCTATCTTTACAGAAAGGGCATTTGAACAAGTCAGAAATGGACTGGCTAGACCTGGTCTCGTCGCTCATATTTGTGGAAGTCATGGAGGGATTCACACTGGTACAGATGGTAGTAGCGCTCAGTCTATCGAGGATTTAGCCCTCTACAGAACCATTCCAGGAATGACCGTTATGCACCCGAGCGATGATTTGTCAGCAACCAAATTGACCGAAGAATTACTTAACCACCCCAATCCATCCTACACAAGAACTGCAAGGAACAAGACTCCTCGAATTTATGATGTGGATACTGTAAAATCCATACAAATCGGAAAGGGTTCAGTTCTCAAGGAAGGAGATGATGTAGCGATAATTGCTATCGGTGTAATGGTCCATAAAGCACTCGAAGCAGCAGAAAATTTACGCTCAGATGGGATTAATGCGACAGTTGTTGACATGCATACAATCAAACCATTAGACACTAAATTATTGGACGAATTGGCCAATTCTGTATCAGGAATCGTTACTGTTGAGGACCACTCAGTCATTGGAGGATTAGGATCTGCAGTTAGCGAATACCTTAGTGAAAATAACCCTACAAAAATCAGAAAGATTGGGGTGGACGATAGATTTGGTGAAAGCGGGGATAGCGAAGAACTACTGAGTCTCGTAGGACTAACTGTCGAATCTATCGAAACCGCGGCTCGAACAATGTTGTAGATTTCGGAATTTCCCCCACAATATTGGGTTTGATTCAAGAATAATAGGTAATCGGGGTTAAACCGTGTCTTCTCTGGATGACATCAAGAACCTCCTTGATGGAACACTTAATCCTGAAAGTTTAGAAGACAATCCAGAGCTATATGAGATGGCAGAGTCAATCTATGGAAGAGAAGTTTTGGAACAGTTGGGAGTTGAGGCTCCAGAACGACCTTCTGAATCAATAGTCCAGCCAAATGGAGATGCGAAACATGAGGTACAAATGCCAATTGTACCTTCAGCCCCGGCGGAAAAAATTCCGGAAACTACCAAATCTAGAAGATGGGGTCTGTTTGTTTTCACTACCATTGCAATTTCCCTAATATTGACCAATTTAGTGGTAGGGTATGGTTCCTTTATTCCACTCTGTGATGAACCGGATAGCGAAACAAACTGTGAGGATAAATTAATTCTAAGTGAAATTGCAAATTACCAATCGCCTAATTCCTGGACAGAAACAATGGAGCTAGAAATAATTGAGATTGGAATCCTCGTATTCCTGTTCGGAATTATGCTATTCTCACTACGTAAGAAGTAACGACTAGTACATCCTTGCCAAATGCTGTTTTCTTGTAGTCATTCTGCCGGTGACTGCGCAGGGTTGTGGCTCATTATACGAATCAATGCAATCCCCTAAGAAAGTAAGTCCTGTGGCTTTTTCTAATATTTCAGCATCAGAATCGTTCCCATCAAAAGCTAATTGGTAGACTTTACCATCTTCCAGAGGTTTAGTTAATTTCCATCCATCTGAGGATTGTTCTATACCGGGGAAGTCTAGAACTAAATGTTCCATATGTACTGCTGCCCGATTTCTAAGTTCAGATTCAGTGGCATCTAGAGAGTCCGAAATCACATTTAGTAATTCATCAACGTCATGGCTTGCTTTTCCACCTGTTCTCATGGATAACACAAATTGACCTGACTTCAGGTCCCTAGGGCCTAATTCTAATCGAAGTGGAACGCCTTTAATTTCCCAATCGTAATGTTTTGCTCCGGGTCTTAGATCTCTATCATCAACCTTTACTCTGTATCCAGCGGATTTGAGTGTGTCTGCTATTTTGTTGATAGAAGGAATTACATCTTCATCGAGATGTTGAGCAACGGGCATTAGGACTATCTGAATAGGAGCTATCTTTGGTGGGAAAATTAGGCCCGCATCGTCGCCATGCATTCCTACAACCGCGCCCAACATCCTTTCTGACATTCCGAAAGTAGTTTGGTGACAAAACTGAGATTGACCTTCAGTATCTTCATATTTGAGGTCAAACGCTTTGGCCCATTGATCCTTGTAATGATGATAAGTAGCGACTTGTAGTGTCCGACCATTGGGCATTACAACATCCACAGCGTTAGAGAACCAAGCTCCAGGGAAGGTATCCCAAACTGGTCTCTTGGAAACAATTGCTGGGAAACATAGATCGTGAAGCAAATTTTGGACGATTACTGCATCCTCCTCTATTTGGGCATCTGCACCTTCTTGATCCTTGTGAGCGGTATGGGCTTCGAAGAAATGAATTTCTCTTACTCGAATGAAAGACCTAGTTTGTTTAGTTTCATATCGGAAGGTGTTTACTATCTGAAATGTTTTCAGTGGTAAATCTCCATGGGACCTGACCCATAATGGAAACATAGTGTACATTGGAGTCTCGCTAGTAGGTCTGAGGAACATGGGTAATTCTAACTCATTTTCTCCAGCGTGTTTAACCCAATACACCTCTTTCTTGAATCCGGCTTCTTCTTCATCTAATCTTAATTCATCTGGATCAACGCCTTCTTCTCTTGCCTTTTTTAACAATGAGACTAAGCGGTTTTCTTTCTCTAACAGATCTTCCGGTACAAGTAGTGGGAAGTTATACTCTTCGTGACCGGTACGGTCCATTTCGGCGCGAGTTAATCCATCAATTAGCATCATTGCCTTCCAACCATATGGCTTCCAGACATCCATACCTTTGATTGGATATCTCTTATCAACAAGGTCTGCAATTTCGACGATTGCTGGGTACCAGAGATTGAAATCCTCCTTAGAGGGAATTCCCCTCTTGGCCTTATCGGGACTCGCCATGAATGTCCTCGCCAGCAATAATCGCTTGAATGTGACGCTGGTGGAGAAGTCAATTTGACGAGATTATACCTTCTATCGCCCGTACCAAAGAAAAATCATCTTCGACTTCTACTATCTTTCCATCATCATGAACTATTCTAGCTCTCAATTTACTTGGGTTGTTCATTTCTTCCATTATATTTGCAACCACTGCATTAACCCCATATCGTTCAATTTGTGCTTCTGCCCTTTGAATCAGGGTATCTACTTCTACATTTGATTCTAACTTGAACCCAATACGAATGGAATCCCCAACTAGACTCGATAATTCTTCGATGTGTTTCTTACCAGGGTTAAGATTGAGTTCCCAGTTATCTTGGCCGCTTGGTTTCTTACCGTGTTCTGCCTCTGCGAAATAATCCAAAACTGCCGCAGCATGAATCCAAACATCGGGTTGTGATTTAGTGGCTATTTCTTTGCACAATTCAAGCATACCATCCGGGGTTCCATCCCGGAACACCTTCGGAAGGGAAAATGAGGGATTAGCAGAGGTTTTTCCTGCTATACAAATAACATTGTGGCCCATACGATGGAGATATTCCGCAATAATCCAACCGGTTCTACCTGATGATGCATTTTGAATGGCTCTAACTGCATCAATGGGCGCCCTATTTGCGCCCATTGTAATAGCAATTGATTTGGAGGATTTGGAGGTATTGGCGATATGACAAACCTCAGCGACAATGGATATTGGATCTGGTTGTTTCAATTTCCCTTCGTTTAGCTCGTTAATTATCACATGGCTACCTTCGTTATGCAATGCATCGATGAGCTCGGAGGTTACAGGATCGTCGAATAAGTCAGTGTGCATTGATGGGACAAAGCAAAGTTTCGATTTACGACCTCTACTTGCGGAGAGAGCCATCATCACAGGTGAATCCATTATTCCATGTATGTGTTTTGAGATTGTATTCCTTGTAGCAGGTGCAATTAGTGTGACATCAAAGTCATCCAACTGAGACATCTCACTAGACCATCCTTGATGCACTATTGTATCGGAGCCCCAACCCACTGCAAGGGGGGTGATTATCTTCGTTGCTTCCTCACTCATAATTACCGTCAAATCGGCCTGATGCCTGCGCAACTCTCTAGCCAACCTCACAGATTCAACAGCAGCAATTCCGCCAGTTACTGCCAATAATACTCGTTTCCCGAGTAATGCATCGCTATGGATGGCGACGCCGGTGTCCCTTGTCACAAGGCCTACGAGTACTATGTCGTTCAAGAGTGCGTCGCCGACCGTTTGAGTCTTAGATGACAATACATTCGTCAAACTGTGAGTGAGTTAGCGGCAAACGACCTGATACGAAGGTTGGCGATATTCGGGGCTTTGAATTTACTGATTTTATCCTTAATTCTAGTTTCTGTCTCGGGGAATGGAAATGAAATATTTCTAGGATTTATTCTTGGATTTGGATTGCTATTGCTATTTTTTGGAACTATGGTAATAATTGGTTTTTATCAGAAAAAAACTCGATATGATGTTAGATTAGCCAACTTGGAACAATTTCTTTCCGTGATTTTCCTAACTGTTGGCCTTATCCAAACTATAGTCGGATTTATCGCTATGGAAATATTCCTCATCACCCAGGGCTTATTGCTGCTATTACTCGGTAAATCCACTCGAAAGCGCGTATCGACTATTAGAAATCCACAATTTATCGAATGGTATAATCAAGGTAAACCATCTGATGTAGTTTTGAGAGCAGAGGAGGTATACGCTTCTTGTCCACATTGTAGTAGCCTATTGGCAGTTATTCCCAATTTACTAGGTCCGCATGATCGTTGTCCAAATTGTGATGGATTACTAGTTAGTTCGATTGAGGAAGAATGATTCAATATCTCTCAAGAGCAGTTGCGATACCCATTCCGCCACCAATACACATAGTAGCCAGAGCCTTGTTTTTACCAGTGCGGTTTAGGAGTGAAGCGGCTTTACAAGTTATTCTAGCTCCAGATGCCCCTAATGGGTGGCCAAGTGAAATGGCTCCACCATCTAGGTTGATTTTGTCCATTTCAATGCCTAATTCATCAATGCATGCTAGACTTTGAGATGAAAATGCTTCATTCAATTCCCAAATATCCACATCCTCAATAGACCAACCAGCTCTTTCAAGGCATTGGCGAGAAGCAGCAATGGGACCTAAACCCATTAGTTCCGGAGGGCATCCGGTTACCGATGTAGAAACAATTCTAGCAATTGGATTTAGGCCATTTTCTATAGCAAAACTTTCACTACAAACTATGCTGAAAGCTACACCATCAGTCAATGGTGAGGATGTAGCCGCAGTAACAGTTCCTGATTCTTTGAAAACTGGATTTAGTCCGGCCATTGATTCAAGATTACTCGAAGGTCTAATACAACCATCAGAATCAATTGTTTCTTCTCCAAGAACTATTGGGCAGATTTCGTTGGCAAAATTACCTTCTAAATGTGCGAAATGAGATTTTTGGTGAGAAGAAAGAGCAAATTCCTCTTGTCGAATACGATTGATTGAATATTTTTCAGCGACGTTTTCAGCTGTAATTCCCATGTTAATGTACGCTTCTGGGTACGAGTCTTCTAATCCTGGATGAGGTGACCAATTGAATCCCCTCCTCTTTACTCTGGACATTGACTCCATACCTCCAACGAGGAAACAATTACCAGAACCAGTAGATATCTTCCCTGCGGCAACATGGATAGCCTCCATTGATGAACCACACAATCTGTTGAATGTAGCTGCTGGTACAGTATTGGGTAATCCGCTTAGAAAAGACACTAGCCTTGCTACATTGTAACCTTGTTCACCTTCTGGATAAGCACATCCGAGCAGGAGATCGTCGATTTCGTTTGCTGGGATCTTATTTCGAGATAGTAAGGCTCTAGCCACTTGGCCGGCCATTTCATCTGGTCTAACTTCCTTTAGCCCACCTTTGTGCGCCCTATGGAAGGGAGAGCGCATCCAATCAACTATGACTGCATCCACGATACTCGGTACGCTATTCGCCCAATAACCATTGAGATAGTGACCTGACTAATGTGGCTAGTTGACCGGCGGGTTCATGAAAGAAGCGTAAGTCGCGCGAATCAATGATACGAGAATGCTCCAATCACGGATTCTATGCTGATGACCACCTCTGCCCTGCTTGTAATGCAGAAGGGCGGTTCATCATGAGGACTGGCGAAAGAAATAGCCTTGCTAGGAAACTAGCATTGGTTCTTAGGCATGCACCAGAAAAATTTGATTTAGAAATGGATATTAACGGTTGGATTGATGTTAAGGACATAATTAGACAATTCAAGAAAGGTGGCAAAAGGTTCCATTGGTTAAGACCACACCATTTCACAGCAATTGCGGAAACTGATCCTAAAGGGAGATACGAGGTACGTGGAAACACTATCCGTGCCACCTATGGGCACACGGTTGAAATCGAGCTAGATCTACCTACCGATAACATACCAGATGCACTGTATTTCCCATGTGACCCTGAACAAACAGAGAACTTGCTTGAAGTTGGTATTTCTCCAAGCGGAAGGGCACATGTTCACCTATCTGCAACGATTAGGAACGCTGCAGAGGCTGGTCACGTTCAC
>CALEIW010000076.1 GCA_937876055.1 uncultured euryarchaeote | reverse complement strand
CGCACTTGGAGTAGACATTGAATTGCCGATGCCAAGTCTGAAGACTCATGGACAAAGTGACTCAGAGGAATTATCCAATTTACTGGGCGCTTGGGCGCAATCTTCAGGAGGTGGTAGCGATATTGAATTAGAGGATAATTCTAACAATTCAAGTAGTGACGTACCCAATTATCTTCAAAGTGTATTGGACCCTGAAGCAAGACAGAATATTCTTGATGCTTTAATGAAAGCACAAGAACAGGCTACTGAACTAGCCCCAACTGTAAGAAGAATTGTTGAGCAAGGATTATTTCATTTAATGCAAAGAGCGACCTACTCGAGTGAAAACTCAGGTCATTTTGGACTGAATCTAGACGCTTATGTCCATTTTACAAGCCCGATACGAAGGTATCCAGACCTAATCACCCATAGACAATTAAAATCATACCTTAGAGGTGAAGAATGGCAACATGATGAGGACGAGGTTGCCAAACTATCAGCGCATTGTACTGAGCAGTCAATTATTGCCAAATATATCGAATGGGAATTAGTTGCTAATGCATACCACATTCATCTTCTCAGAGGTGGTGAAATTGGTACTGAGACTGACATTGAATCACCAATGATTGGCGAAAAATCATGGCCTGCAAGGATTGTTGGATTGAGAACTCCATGGGTATTCCTTGACTTATATGATGATGGTGCAATTCAAGGTAGAATGCATCTTAGACAACTAGGTAAAAAGAAGCAGTTATCCGTAGATGCTCACGGATTGAATGTAATTCTGTCTGATTCTGAAAATTGGGAAGATGAGAAACCTGTAATAAGATTAGGTCAATATTATCCCTGCCGCCTGCGTGGCATCGATATCTGGAGCGGTTCACTGGACCTAGCTCCGAAATAACTGGGGTTAACAAAAATGCCTGAAGAATTACGGTTAGATATTACCGGTATGACTTGCAGTGCATGTGTTACATCTGTCGAAAAAATTATTTCTAATCAACCAAATGTGTCTTACGTTTCTGTGAATCTACCCCTTAACAGAGCACTTATCGAGGTCGAAAATAATGATAAAAATAAAATCCAGTCATTAATTGATGCAATCAATAAAGGTGGATTTGAAGCAACAATCCCTGAAAAATCGTTAACTATTACTGAATCTGCAAAAGAAAATGTTGATCTCCGAGGTAAAAAGGCGCTGCTGGCAATTATTCTGGCAATGCCAACTCTTTGGTTTACTATGTTTTCACAGGATTTAGGTCAAATCGCATCCTTTGATATTAGACTATCTTTCGCCATGATTGCTACTATCCCAATATACTTCTGGTCCGGCTGGGAATTT
>CALEIW010000075.1 GCA_937876055.1 uncultured euryarchaeote | reverse complement strand
CCCTGTACCTCTGATGAATATCCTCAATGGAGGAGCTCACGCAAATTCGAATGTCGATGTACAGGAATTCATGGTCGTACCACATGGTTTTGATTCGTATCCAGAAGCGCTTCGTGCGGGTACAGAGATCTACCATTCACTGCGCGCCGTACTGAAGGATGCAGGACTACTTGGTGGAGTTGGTGACGAGGGGGGATTCGCACCTAACCTACCTCGTAATGAGGAAGGACTGCGTTATGTTGTCGAAGCAATTACTGGCGCTGGATATACGCCAGGAGAACAAGTTTCGATTGCGCTTGATGTAGCCAGTCAGGAATTCTTGCACGATGATGGCTACCACATAGATGGCAAGGTGATTAGTGGTTCAGAATTAGGTCAACTATACTCTTCATGGCTTGACGATTATCCAATTGTATCAATCGAAGATCCATTTGGTGAGGATGATTGGGAATCTTGGGTAGAATTCACTCAGCGTGAAGGACACAGAGTACAGGTTGTCGGCGACGATCTGTATGTTACCAACCCAGAACGGCTCGCTCACGGAATAGAAATCGGGGCATCGAATGCCATTCTAATCAAACTAAACCAAATTGGAACTGTAACTGAAACTCTAGTTGTCATTGCAATGGCAAAGGCTGCCGGCTACGGGACCATCATCAGTCATCGCTCTGGTGAAACTGCAGATTCGATAATCTCGGACATAGCTGTTGGGACCGATGCTGGCCAGATTAAGACTGGAGCACCGGCCCGTTCAGACAGGACGGCTAAGTACAACCAACTTCTTCGAATAAGTGAAAATTGCAATAAGTACGCTGATATGTTCTGATTGCGGGATGTGTAGGTGTGGACATCACTCACTCAAAGTAACTGCTGACAATTGCTCGAGGTGTTCCTCCAGTCTTTGCCATAGTCTGTTTGCTCTCTTAGCCATGTTGTGTCATCGACGTGTCAGATATATACTGTCGTTTAGCAAAAAACAATCCTGAGACTAGGAAATTAATTCTCTAATGATTCCAAAATCAGCG
>CALEIW010000074.1 GCA_937876055.1 uncultured euryarchaeote | reverse complement strand
CTGAAAATTTCCTTCTCAACAAAGGCCTCTAAGGTTGAGTGGAAGGTTTCCCCTACACTACCTCGATTTATCAATTCAAGGACCAGAGGATGCCCTCTTGAAAGAGTGTAGATGTGAAGGAATTGTTGCAAATCAATATCTGGCATTGCCGTTAGAATTTGTCTGCTAGAATCTTGGTCTAGGCCCTCTAGTGGTAGAAAATGTGCTACTGTACCGCCACTAGAATCATTTTCGGGAACCACCATTCTAAATGATCTAGAGAACATAACTAGACCTAATTCATCCGCCTCAGGTATGCGAAGGGTTAGCCCTCTAAGAATTGCTACAAAGTTCTCATCGGCGACCTTGTGCAAGTCATCTACGACAATTAGGGCAGGGGAATTTTTCAGCCCCTCGATAATTATGTTGACTGCCATTGTTACCTGTGGCACTGGGGTTGAGGAAACGTAATCGCTCAAGTCGTTGTTTCCAATCATTGCAAGCCATTCCGAGCAAGCCTCTAGAAACGCTCTCGAACCTTCCCAGTCTTGACACCGGTGATAGAGCAGATTTCTTCGATGAGTAAAACGCTCGAGTAATTTTGCGGATAAGGCGGTTTTACCTATTCCTGCAATTCCTGGCACTAGTAGTGTTGTAGATTCAGATTCTAAGATTTTGGCCATTTTGGTAATTTCATCATCTCGTCCGAAGAAACGGCGTAATCTAGGTAGATCATTTAGGGAATTTACCAATTGCTTCTCAATATGTTTGGAGAGATCTCTTTCGATTAAATCGGGAGATAATGTTGACAAGTCCAGAGTTCCAGAATCATCTAGATACCTCAGAATATCTACGTGCCTCAGTGGTAGTTCGGTTTTCTCTAAGGCTGTTTGTAAATCGAGATTTTCTGCTCTTCCATCCGAGTGAATTAATCGAACTGGTTGTTCACATACCTTATCCCAGATACTGTCTGCAAGACTAACTCCTTCTGTAGTTAGGAAGTAGGCTTTCCTTTTTCTCGAAACGCCCGTGACGTGAGCTTGTCGCTCAATTAGATGGCCTGATTCTTTCATCCCAGAAATCGCACGGGGTACATTTGACCTTGCTATTGATACAGCATTTGCAATACCCATTTGAGAAATCGCAAAAGGCACCTCTACCTTGTCAGCGTAGTCAACATAATCACGGAGATGAAGTAAAATGCGTTCTTGAACGCCAGGACGTGTAGTAGCCATGGACGCCATTATCGCACCTGCGATTTCTATTATTCAAGAAATTAACCGTATGGTGGGCTTTATTGCTTCACTCACCAATATGGTCGGGATCAGGCACCCATTCTTCCTTTTCAGAGTCCCAAAGCCAACCGGGATGCTCCTCGCTTCTAAGTCCCTTTGAATCGTCTGTTTCTGCCTCATCGTATTCTTCGTCATCTTCTTCGAAAGCAATTACGCCACTGAAGAATAGTGTGCCAGCCAGTAGTGCAATAACCGCGAATACAATGACAATAATCATCACAGCACTTACCCCTCCGCCGCTGGATGGTGGAGAAATCTCTTCCCCTTGGATGGAATCTGACCCGCTTATGGAAAATACTGGAATTACTGGTTTACTTAGCATAGCTCCAGGGATTCCTAATTCCCATGTAGAATCCTCGAGTACTACGGTAGAGTTTACTTGAACCCCACCCAATGTCACTCTAACTGTCTTTCCAGGTAAGCCAGAGCCACTGAAGAAGATAAACTCATCATCGCTTGCTGTGGTTTGGTCAGGCGGGCCTACATAGAATTGAATTGGGACCACATTAATTGACACAGGTGTGGAAATTTCCTTTGAAGAATGTTGATCTTGTGCCACGAATATGACATTGCTTAGAGACCACGTATCCATGTCTTCATTGTAAAAATTACCCATATTTTTCGGGTCATATCTAGCGACGCCGTTAGAGCCGATTTCTATGACATATACGAATTTATCATCTGAATTTCTAGCAGGATCATCATAAACTGAAAAAAGCAATGAATCCACCCCATCTAAATCATCAAAGAACTCTAACAAATCAATTTCTGCTGTTGTGCAAGGGTTTTGTGAAGTAGTATCAGATTCGCAATAAAGTGTGATCTCTGTTTGCCAATTTGTTGAATCAAATGTTGGCCTATTGTTGTCGGCATCTGGAGGGTTGTCTGCAATTACCTGTGCTTCCATCCAATCGCTGTACTCATAACCATCATATGATCTTGCTTTGATAAGATATTGCATGTTATGAGTTAAAATTCTTGAATCCCATTCTAGTTCCCAGTAACCATTTGATTCGAACTCGGTGACTGTACCTGTGAAGACATTGAGGAAACCATTTGACACATCAAACACTTCAACATCAACACGAGTGACATCCCCATCATTATCTCTTGCGACTCCACTGATAATTGATTTTTCATCAACGGCATATATCTGTCCACTCTGTGGAGAAGTTAGGCTCACAAATGGGCGGGAATTTTGATTGTCAATTTGCAAATCGATAACTACTGCTTCACACTCATCGATATCCCCCTTGCAGAAATTGGAATCTGATGCCCATATGGTGAATGTGTAGGTTGCTAAATCACGAGGTAGTCCACTGAAATCCCAAGTCCATGACCAATCTGTACCACCTTCAGTGGAAGTGATTACATTGTAATTCGGCCCCTCAATTTGGAAATATATCTGGTCGATATCTGTCCCACAATCGATAGGGCAGCCGTATGGGTCATGTGCGGTTCCTTCGAAAGTCACTGTTCCGTCAGTGTGAGTCGATTGTGTGCTCGGAGAAGTAACCGAGACAGTCGGAGCCTCTGTATTTACCTTAATTGTCCTAGTTAGAATCGGAGAATACTCCAGACCATCAAAGGCTCTGAATTCGAAAGTATAGTCTCCTTCTTGCCTACCTGACATGTCATATTCGTAATACCAACTACTGAATGGATGGTTGTTACGAGAGACGTAACCTGGTTCTGCTCCAGAAGAATCGGTTGCATATCCAGCAGCAGCCCAGTCGCTTGTGAATGGGTCTTTGATCTCAACAGCATGAACAAAACCTTTCTGATCCCATTGGGCTAACTCGTCAGTTTCGTAAATTCCTGCCCATGTTCCGTCATGTGCAGAACCGGTCAAATTAACCACTCTTCTGAAAGATTCACCATCATTTTGTATTACAGAGACACTGGGAGGATCATTGTCTAGGAATATAGTATCTTGATAGGTAGTATCTGAAAGAGTGAACTCCCCGCTATCTAAACCATAACCGAATTTGTAGGCGGTGTATCTGTAGAGAGATAGTTCTCTTGTTCCAGCTGAATAATCACAGTCTGGGTCATCTGTATCAAGAAGTAAATCACCATCATTGTCCTCTCCATCTGAGCATGAATCTTCGAATTCGTCATCTGCAAAACCGTCTGGATTATCACCTCCAGCCAAACCTCTGAAATCAAGATGGAAATTAGATGCAAGAGAGAACCATGGTGTGTAGCCATCGGAGTCAGTTTCGAGGCTGTATAGATCATTTCCTAGTGCGTCTTCGATCAATACATTCGCATTTTCGACCCTTTGGCCGTTTACCAAAGTTTGGAATCTTACTAGTTCAGCCCTCTGTACCTGAACTGCATATTTTGTTGGTTGAGTTTCAATTTTCACCTTTGATAAATCCAAGTTTGAAAGATTAGAGAAGGTGAAAACTGTGGAGTTGTTATCCATATTTATTGCTAGCGGGAAAT
>CALEIW010000073.1 GCA_937876055.1 uncultured euryarchaeote | reverse complement strand
TCCATTCGATATGTAGTTGGCTAACTCCAGCAGGGCGGCTTTCCCAAGTAGAGTATAGGTAACCCTCAGTGCCTTCAGAATTTGTAGGTACGAAGACGTTGAAATCAGGTTTCTCACTAGTGAACAATAATGCTCCATCATCAGCAGCATAGATTCCACCAGCAACTTCACCGCTGCTGAGCGAGTCGCCTGATTGTAACAAGACTTGGTATGTACCTACTGATGTTCGAATTCCATGCCAAATTTCTGATTGACTAATTGTCGATGGAAGTTCGGAAATAGTCTCAGGTAAATCATTCCAATCAAACCCATTTACTACACCGATGGTCGCTTTGTATGGTTCGTCTGGGTGCATTGCACTAACGAATAAGTTGCCAATTGAATTGACATGTAATCCAGTTACTTCGGCACCATCTGGAACCATCATTATTCGAGTTAAGTCGTTGGGGGTTGGCGGATCAGGGTCGCTAACAGGTTCTCCGCCTGAATTCTCTGCTCCAGGTGTCGGTTGATCAGAGTCTACCCATTCTCCATTGCTTCCCGAAGGTATCTTTGATACTCCGTTGGCTGCTTGGCCGGTTGTAATTTCGTGAACTACAACATCTTGTGAATCTTTGAGGAAAACGGTTTCTCCTGCATTGTTTAACCGTAAAGTGCCAATTTCATTTTCTGCGATAACAGCATATGCTCCAGCTTCTAGGTGGTAAGGTGTTGGTAAATCGGCAAAACCAATCCAGCTGTTTTCATTTATTGGATGGCTCCAACCTCCAATATCAACAATTGTCCAACCCTCTAGGTTAACAGAACTAGAACCCGTATTGAGAAGTTCAACCCATTCACCTTGAGGATATATTCCTTGATCCGATCCATCTGCATTGGGCATTAGTTCGTTAATACAAACTACGCATGAGGAATTTTTTACCGTCTCCCGATTTTCATTATAGGGACCTTCTTGTAAAATTGGAGAGGGTCCAAGCAGACTTATTGTCAATAAAGCAATGATGGTCACTGCTAGCCTCGCTGGACGCCTTTCCATTGACCTTACGTCTGGTGGTCAACGGTTGAACCCTTCGCGCAAGCGCGCATGCGGCTGGCTGCGCCAGCCGATGTCTTGCAAAAGCCTCAATCATTCGTCTTTTGATACAGCAATAGGTCCTATGCCACCGAATCCTAAAGCTCCAATAGCGATCATGGCTATGCTTGCGAGATACAACACAGCAGTTACAAGATCAATTGTAGCAGTGCCTTCTAATTCACAATCCCCACTGCCGCCGAAATCAGTCCAGTACATTGGTTCCATGTTATCCAGAACCTGACACTGGAAGGTTTCAGCATCTTCATCAGCAATTTCCGAGAAAGTATGAATCTCGAAAACCGGATGTGTGTCTACACCCATCTCAGGATTTAGCATTCCCGGACCTCTTAGGTCTAGGTGGAACGTCGAGACGGATTTCCCGTACATCGCTACTTGGGTAACTGGCTCTACCTTGATATCCACATTTGAACCAAAGTACACTGGTAATGCACCAGGTAGCACAGCGACAAAGGATGCAGAGCCAATTAACTTGGCTTGTATTTGGTTTTGTGAAGGATCTAGGTTTACAGTGTGACTCCTCATTTCAATTCCTTTGTATGTCTCCATATCTCCAGGAACTGATTCAGCCATTGCATAGCCTACAAGGTTGACCCTAAACGAATTTTCACTGTCTGCGACCCCACCCACAGCGCCGGCAACTACGGTATTGTCGTTACCAACATGGGCAGATAGCAATCCAAGAGTGGAAGTTTCTCTGTGTGGTGCTCTCCAAGGGAGGTGCTCAGTGAATCCATACAATTCGCCTTCTTCACAGGGGTACATTCCACTTGAGTCTGAATCCGCCATTGTTCCATCAGAATTTAACTTGAAATCACAATGCCCGTCTCCATCAGTGTTAATGTAACCCTGACGCAATCTTTGACCCATATCGTCTCCTTCTGTACTTGCGACATATACATCATAATCTCCAGTGGTGACATTATTTGATCCAAAGTAGGTTTTGTTGGTTTCTAAACTTCGCCAGCCGAAATCAGGGTTGTTGATGTCACCATCAACTAGGTCTGCGACAATATTGTCTCTCCATCCGAATAGCCAATGATCAATTGGCTGTGTGGTATATGCAGAGGCTCCATATTGGAATCCCAAAAGTGCCCCAATAACCTGGTCGAACATGAAGTCTGCGACCCAACTTCGAACAGCGGCAGCATCTGCTTCGGAGATATCATACAAACCGGCGACATAAGCATCATCCCAATCGGTTGTTGCACCACCTTCTTCTGCAGGGAGAGTACTTCCTGACAGTTCTCCATACATGAAAATACTAGCGAAGTCAGAAGTCAATGCATAAGGAGATGTGTAAAGAATCTCCTGTACCTTAGCGACATCCATATCAATTGCGCCTTCGAATTCGGCTCTGTTCAAGCCAATGGATATGTAACCGCCAGCAATAGGCTCTTCGCCACCAAAGGAGATTTGCCACCAATCATCGGCATTCAATGTACCTTGGCCACCTGCGAGAATCATCTCAAATTCAGTGGGAGTACCAACCATCCCTATCCATTCACCGGCATAGTCAGACAATCCCAACAACTGTGTAAGTCCAATACCATATGTTGTCATTGTACCGAATAGGTCACCTTGTGCGCCTAATAGGAATAGGGCAATTCCATTTAGTGGGATTCCACTGTAGTCCGAAATCGAAAGAAGGCCGTTTGGAATTTCAGCGTCGGGTGTTCCAAATATCACCCCATTCAATACATCGGGGTTCGAAATATCCACTCCACTGACTGCGTCCAACCTCTCTCGTAGGTTGTCTACTTGGGTTAAATCAGCCATACCTCCGGCGGATTGGAATTCTTGTCCAGCAAGTGCATAAACAGCCCAGTCCATGTGAGTTAACTCAACAGGATCCGTTGAACCATATCCAAGAAGTGCTGCACGCATTGGAGTGACCGTTTCGCTTGGTTCTCCCATGCCCGCAATCAGCATCGGTCCAATTTCACAAGTTAATGCAATACAAATTCCCGTTGAAGGGTCAACTGCTGTGTGAAGGATTGAATCCGCAGAAAGTGAGAAGTCGGGATCC
>CALEIW010000072.1 GCA_937876055.1 uncultured euryarchaeote | reverse complement strand
TCTTCAGATGATTTTGTCATCCTGAAGAAGAAGGCAGCCATTGCTACAACCGCGATTGCAAACGCAACAACAACAGGTAGAATCGAACCGTCTTCAGTATCTTCTGAATCAACCCAGGTAATTTGCTCGCTTGAAGCAGTTCCACCACCAAATGCATCTTCATCTACCAATTGAGTAGGTGTAAGTATCTCGCAGGTCAAGCTTGCATTATCCACATCACTATTCATCCAAGAGAATTGAATTGTGACTTCCTCTCCCGCTTCCACCAAACCACCTGGATAACTTGTCATTTGGGCCGCGGCTCCAGTTTCAGTAACATCACATGTGAAGTATACAATGGCAGGAGCAGTTCCACGATTTGCTATTGTTGCCATCAAGCCAACGCCACTACTCCCTCTTGAAACGCTCTCGGTTGGTTCTTGATAATCAAGGGAAACAAATTCAATCTGCGGCGTATTTCCGTCGATTACAATTACTTCATCCCAAGTCAATGGAATTATTCCACCACCATAATCGTCCAGTGTTTCATCCATATTCCATCCAGTTCGATATTCAATGATTTCTATACTCGCGGACTCAGTCCAAACACTTCCATCTGCCCAACCTATCTCAACAGTTCGAGATTCACCTGAGTCAATAACACCCACTCCGTTTTCATCGCTGAAATATGTTGATGAAGTTATTTCGTATTGACCAAAATTCAGAATCCTGAATAAAACTCCAGTAGCATCAAAGTGAAGTTCTTGAGAATCCATGATTTTCTCCCAGCGGTCTGTGTGGCCACCACTTCCTACCACATTTTCTCCCCAATGCAACCTTGAATTTGCATTTGCACGCACATCATGGTCATCTTTACTCATAGAGAATGTAGTTTGACCACTGATAATTAGTTCAGCATCCTTGTTGGAAATGATTGGTCCTGTTCTGTCTATTGTGGTTGAATGCAAGGTCATCATCCCATCAACAACCACCATGCATCCTAGAATTGAAGCCTCGTCAAAATCAGCAGTTCCGGCAACATTTAGCATACAGGTATCACTATCCTGATCTAAGCCCATCATATTGCGATGTTCTAATTCAATAGCATTGTAGGTAATGGTCGATCCTACATCAGGGGTCATAGTCACTGTAGCAAGATGAACTGATTGATGTCCATATCCAACTAAACCGACCCAAACATCGTCCGTATTGGAATCGAAAGAGAGGGTAAATTCACTACCGTTCAGATCGATGGGGTCTTGCCCTTCAATGATAGCCTGACCACCGTAAAATGAGCTAGTTTCTCCAGAATAAAATGTAGCATCGAACGCCCCATCGTAGTTTGAACCCGGGATTAATACAGCCGAACGATTGTCTTCATCCCAATATCCGTAACCTGCTAATCCAGTTGGTGGATTATTGTCCTGGATTTGGGAGTTTTGGACGTTGAGCAAACCGCCAGATTCTACGTAAATATTCACTCTGTCGTTTATGTCGAGTGTAAGCCCATTAAGCGTTAAATCACCTCCGGAAACGATTCGTAAATCGACCTCTAGTGAGCGATCTTCAATCCATTCAACCCTTGAATCAATGATAATTTCGGATGGTTGTGCTACGACGTTAAGAGAGGTTGTTGTGGCTAAAGCGGTTAGCAATAACGTCGCCAATAGCATAGTCTTCGACTTACTCATCGATGACGCGTGTAATAAGTAATCAATGAAGGAATCGGCGGCATGTGCAAGAAACCGAGAGTTCTTCTCGCATGAGGGTATGGCGAGACTAATGTCCAGCATGGCCGACCTTGCTTTCGCCGACGCTACTGTCGGAGATTTTGCGATTAACGTGCTAACCGTATTGATTCTTTACGGGCCTGCGTATTTAGCAAATACAGGAGCAATGCTTTTTGGCAAATGGATTCCTGATAAATTTGGCTTTGAAAACCACAAGATCGATCGAGGTAAAATTCATTCTGATGGGAATAGGCTACTAGGTGATGGTAAGTCTTGGGAGGGACTTATTGGAGGTGGCGTCTTTTCTGGATTATTGGTAATGATTTCACATTACATTTGGGATGGAAATACCCCTTCCTCAGACCGGCCTTTCATCGACCCATTGTTAATTTCTGAATCTACGAATTGGTTTTGGATTGGGAATGAATGGAGCGCTGCATTTGTGCTTGGATTCACCCTAGGGTTTGCCTGTATGTTGGGCGATATGACAGGTTCTTTTGTAAAACGCAGACAGGGTCTGAAAAGGGAAGGAGAAGTTAGTTCCAAAGCTCCTCTCTTAGACACTCTTCCCTTCGCAATTTTCATATTCTTAGCCGCTGCAATTTTATTCAGAGACCAAATAATGATGCATTCTGATTTAACACCACCAATTATTGCAATCATTGTTTTGACTCCAATAATTCATCGTTCGTTCAATATATTAGGCTACAGACTCGGATTGAAGTCTGTTCCATATTGATGATTATCCCTACCAAGTTGCAAGAGATTTACTATTGCAATGGATTAATTTGTTAGTCGATTGCGAATGCAATATGGCCGGATTGAGAGTGCTGATAGTTGGAAGCGGAGGAAGAGAGCACGCCCTCGCAATCGGACTCTCGGAAAGTCCCTCAGTCGACTCAATTCACACATGTCCAGGTAACGCAGGGACCTCAATGTTAGGGATCAATCACGATGTTTCTGCTACCGATGTAAACGCAGTAGTTGAACTTGCAATTGAATTATCGGCTGACCTAGTTGTAGTTGGCCCGGAAGCCCCATTGGTTTCTGGACTCTCAGACTCATTAAGGGAAAAGGGGATACCGAGTTTTGGGCCTCATTCGGAAGGTGCAGAATTAGAAGGCTCCAAAATTTATGCAAAGCAGGTAATGGAAGAATTACGAATACCGACAGCAGGTGTGCAAATTTTGAAACCAGATTCCGATATCGATTCAGCCCTATCTCGATACCCACCACCCTGGGTAATCAAGCGAGATGTACTAGCTGCTGGAAAGGGTGTGGTAGTAACTGAGGATTTTGAGGAGGCTAGCGTTTTCATCCGAGAATCGATTTCTACTGATGGTTTTGTACTCTTAGAAGAATTTCTCTCAGGAGAGGAAGCTTCTATGTTGGTAATTATGGATGAATCCGGATACATTTGCCTACCAGCCAGTCAAGATCACAAAAGAGTCGGAGAGGGGGATACTGGGCCAAATACTGGCGGCATGGGTGCATATGCTCCAGCTCCTGTTGTAACCGAATCAGTGAGGCAAAGGGTGATTCAGGAAATAGTCAATCCAATGCATCATCATTTGCGCAATCAACCAATTCCATATCGAGGAGTTCTCTATGTTGGGCTTATGATTGATGATGAAGGTGCACCAAGCGTAGTCGAATACAATGTTAGGTTCGGAGATCCAGAAACTCAAGTCACAATTCCATTGATAGAAAGTGACCTTGGTGAAATGCTTCTATCAGCTGCTGAAGGTAGAGTTGAGAGTTATCATCCAATATTTTCAAACAAGTCCGCAGTCACTGTAGTTTTAGCCTCTGAGGGATACCCAGGTCCTTCAAAGACCGGTAGAGAAATCACCGGCGAAAATACTCGAATCGAAGAAGGTGAAATCGTCGCATTTGTACACCAAGCCGGCACCCTT
>CALEIW010000071.1 GCA_937876055.1 uncultured euryarchaeote | reverse complement strand
TAAGTATCCGTGCAACTCCTCTGGCGGGGCGGTTGCAGTGGTTTCGTAGATAAGGTCACGAGTTATAGTTGATGAAAGAGACGCGGCTACCTGTAGAGCAGTAATCGCTTTTCTGAGGTCGCCCAAACTGACATGGACTATCGCTTCAGCGGCCTCGTTTTCCAAAGTGATGTTCTCAGAGTCTGCGACACTGCGAATCATCTCATCGACTTGATCTTCGGCTAGAGGACGAAATCTGAATACTGCACAACGGGATTGAATCGCCTCAATTATTTTCGATGAATAATTGCAGGAAAGAATGAATCTACAGGTCTGGGAATGTTGCTCCATAATTCGACGAAGCGCTCCTTGAGCGTCAGGAGTCAAGGCGTCGGCTTCGTCGAGAAAAATCACCTTGAATGAAGTTCCAGGCACTGGAGCGGTTTTTGCAAAGCCTTTGACTTTGGTTCGAATTGACTCTAATTTACGCTCATCGCTTGCATTCATTTCTAGCAAATTCATTCGATAACTTTCGCCGAACACATCACGGGTCAATGCAAGCGCAGCAGTCGTCTTTCCAGTACCCGGAGGCCCGGCGAAAAGTAGGTGAGGGAAGGTTTGTTTCTGTGAATAAGCCACAAGCCGATCGACGACCGCTTTCTGACCTTTGATGTCTGCGACTGTCTGCGGTCGGTGTCGCTCAACCCACATCTCGCTCATGGTCGTCCTCCAGCATCCAGCGTCGGGTGTCCTTGAAGGTTCCCTCCGATACGCTTTGAGGCATCAATAGGACTCATCAGCATTGGGGAATTCCCCACTTTGTACATCGGAGATGTATTGTTTCACTGCTCCGTCGATAGATTCGCCCAAGTCTGCATAACGTCGTAGGAATCTTGGACTGAAATCTTTGGTGATTCCGAGCATGTCGTGAAGAACCAATACTTGCCCATCACAATCTGGACCCGCTCCAATCCCGATAGTTGGAATGGATAACTCTGCACTGACCTTAGCGGCTAAGTCGGCTGGTATCTTCTCGAATACTATGGAAAAGCAACCTGCCGCTTCAATCGCCTTGGCGTCCTTCAGAAGTTGAGCCGCCTCGGCTTCTTCTTTTGCTCGAACGGTATATGTTCCAAACTTGTAGATTGATTGAGGAGTCAAGCCGAGGTGACCCTGTACCGGGATTCCTGCACCGACTATTCTTTCGATGGATTCAGCAACCTCTTCTCCACCCTCTAGCTTAACCGCGTGACCACCAGATTCCTTCATGATTCTAATTGCTGAGTCAAGCGCGGTCTTGGAGTCACCTTGGTAACTGCCGAAGGGCATGTCAACGACGACTAAAGCACGGTCTACGCCATTGACTACGCATTGAGCGTGGTATATCATGTGGTCTAGGGTAATCGGAACGGTTGTTTCGTTACCTGCCATGACATTAGAGGCAGAGTCTCCAACCAGTATTACATCAATACCTGCAGCATCGACTAATCTTGCTAAGGAATAATCGTATGATGTTAGCATGGTGATTTTCTCACCGGCTTGTTTCATCTCCTGCAAGGTGTGTGTCGTGACCTTCTTGGCGCGATTTGAGATTGCCATCTACTCACCACTTGGGAACTTGCGAGCGGGGTTATGGCCTTCAATGAACCGACGGTGTAATTCCTAGATTATGTCAAATTGCGATGTCGAAGAATCAATTTGGAGATTCATGTTTGGCTACGCTTGCTACAAATTCTTCGATATCGATGATACCATTTCCATCCGTGTCTGCTTCGTCGAAAACCACTCTTAATTCACGCTCAGCATCAGGGGTGTATCCTAGAGCATCCATGGCTGAGAGGTATTGCTCTACATTCAATTCACCGTTGCCATCTATGTCTGCAGCGTAAAACGCAGTCAACCTTCGGCGAGTTTCTACTTCTTCCGGATCGATATACTGCAAGCCGAAGGTTTGCCAAGGTGTAATCTCCCTTTCAGCATGTTTCTCGCCATATCCTTTCCAAATAATTAGACCGAGAACAATTGCTGCAGTACCACCAATCAATGCCTTGGAGCCCATCAAGAATAGTAAGACAAAACCTCCAATGATTCCCAATAATTGGAAGAATGGGTAGAATGGAGATTTCCATTCGGGTGCATACCATGTGTGTGACCGAGATGCGGTTCGAAGAACAATTACACAAGCGTTGATGACTATGAAAATCATGATTTTGAAGCCAGAAGCAAGTTTAGCCACGTCTTTGACAGGAAGGAATGTTATCGCTGCAGCCATAGATAATCCAGTCACAATGATGGCCCAGTAAGGTGTTTGATACTCTTTGTGAACCTTTTCTAGGAA
>CALEIW010000070.1 GCA_937876055.1 uncultured euryarchaeote | reverse complement strand
AACGACTCCTTTTGGAAGGCCGACTTGATTAATAGTTTCCATTAGTAAATCGGCGGTCATTGGAGTTAATTCACTTGGCTTACAGACCACTGTATTACCCATTCCGATTGCTGGAGCGACCTTCCAACTCAGCAGGTATAATGGAAGGTTCCATGGAGTAATTAATGCACCAACTCCTACTGGTTTTGGAACAACGATATTTGTTGCATCCTCCATCTCAAAGCGTTCTCTCTGACCTCCGTGAGTTTCTCGAATTAACCCTGCAAAGAATCTGAAATTAGCTACTGAACGGTAAGCGTCTACTGCGCGTGCTAAGGATATTGGTTTACCAGTATCCTTGCTTTCGAGTGCGGCGATATCTTCGTATTTTGCTTCTAAGGCATTGGCGATTTTATCCAACCAATCAGCTCTTTCTGCATGGCTAAGGCCACCCCATGCTGGCTGAGCCTTTCTCGCCGCCGAAACTGCACGATCAACATCCGCTTGTGTCGAAAGTGGAACTCTTCCAAATCGCTCACCCGTTGCTGGTTTCAGAACGTTCATCCAATCGTCACTTGAGTGGCAGACAAATTCACCATCAATGTAGTTGCAAAGGTCGCGAGGTTCAATGCCAACAGGGTCTCTTTCACAAGGGGTGCAACCGGATTCACAGCACTTCTCAGGGTCCAAAATCAACCCCCCTGACTTCCCTCATTGGCGAATGGATCTGAACGGGTCATGGCTTCTGAGTACTCTTTCCAGTCGAGTGAGAATCGATCTCTATCAGGGTCCCATTCATCCCACGTTACAACTTCCTCTAGGGCCTCACGATACTTGTCAGGAACAATCCCTGGTACGATGAATGCTTTTTGTCTGTGTAGGGGATATGGGTTTCGAAGTTGAATACCCAAAACACCCAATACCGCACGTGCAACATACCAAGTTGCTTGAGAATTCCAACCATGTGCGATTTTGATTACTATACCAAGGCCATTAGGCCAATCAGGATGTTCGATCGACAAGCCCAACAAACCATCCGCACCTTCTTTTGCGATTAGTTTGCCTTCTCCCGCCTTTAAGCAAGTAGAATCTAATCTGTTGAACCCACCAATCAAATCGGGATATTTGTTCATGGCTTCCCAAATCCAATCTTCATTCCTGTTGGTTGCCAAGCCTGCAAACATCACTGCTAATTCGTCTACAGTATTCGAAACGGTTGGGAATCCACAGCCATCTTTTGCAACCCTGAGAGGTTTCCAATCTGGCTTATTCATGTATTCTCGAAGCACATCGAGATAAAGCGGAAACCAATCTGAACTGGGTAATGTGTATCCTGCTCTATTCATGCCCATTTTTCTCATTCCCTTGAGAATAGCAGCGTGTTCTCCAGAGCATGTGTGAAACCATCTCCTAGGCCTCCTTACTTGGCGGCCAAACTGAATCAATGGTACATCCAATGGGCATTGCATCAAGCCCCATTCTGATTCAGTAAGCAGAGATTGAGCCGCTGCAACATGCTCTGTATCTCCATTGTGAGAGGAACAAGCAATTGCCTTTTGCTTCCAATCTAAGTCATCCAAAGCCTCGGTGAATGGTTTCATCATCAAAGGCTTCATCATTGAACGACCATAGACCAAAACATTACCACCGAATGAGTGCATAATCTCGTCACCATGCGCCCAAGCAATAGCTCCATGAATGGTATTTTCCGAGACATCCATACGCCTGAAATCAACTAATGGCTCCCACTCTACATCACGTCCGGTTGCGATACCTTCGTGTTGTTCACCTAGAGGGTTCGTTGGGAATACCGCAGATCCGGGTCTACCTGGTGCTACGCTGGATGGCTGCTCGGTTTTGCGTGCGCTCATTCGCTCCCTCCATTTATCGCCGGGGCGACTTTCGTCATGAATGCCTCCATGTTGCGTTGAACCCTTTGAGAATCGTGATTAAAGAAATCGAACCAACACATTAGGCGGTCTTCAGGGTGGAATCTTTCTTTGATTTGCTCAGCAACTTCATGGACATTTCCAATTACTGCGTTATCGGTGGCACGCTCTACTTTGGTAGGATCGATTGTTCCCTCCAGAGCATGCCAATAGGTTGTCAACGCTGCTCTGGCTTCTTCTTTTGCTGCCGCGCTTCGCTCGTCGTCAGTCAAGCCATCTTCGTCATTAACGAATACCATGATTGTACGAGGCATCATATCACGGGTCCATGCACCACCTGAAGAGTGGTATTTTTCTGCCATTCTTTCATGAGTTTGTTCAATAATGTGTGGCGGTGTTATCGAGAGGTTGAACACCTGAACAGGAGCCCATTTGTTTACCTCAATTTGTAGATTTACATCATGACTTCCAAGCACTAAGTTGAGTAATTCACGACGCCATTCCTGTGGAATAGTTTTGATTTCCTCGAAGTCATATCTTGATGGAATGGTGATTGATTCAGGTGCCTTGGATAGGTTATACATCTCCATTGCAGCACCCTGAACATTCTGCCAATCTTCATCAGAGCGGAAATTATCTCTGGTAAGAATAGTCTTTCTAATCATATC
>CALEIW010000069.1 GCA_937876055.1 uncultured euryarchaeote | reverse complement strand
CGCCGAAGAAATGCGCAATGATACCAAACCTCTGCGACTGTCTTACTTTGGACAATGCTATCGTTATGAGGAATTTAAGAAAGGACGTTATCGAGAATTTTTCCAGTATGGTGTTGAACTAGTTGGAGCCTCAGGGCCTTTGGCCGAGGCTGAAGTTATAGCTTTGGCAATTTCAATGCTTGATGCTTGTGGACTCAAAGACTGGCAAATCCGTATCGGACATGTTGGTATTCTCAAAGATGCACTTAGCGGACTGGGACTATCGAGTGAAACTCCTGAAGGGGCCAATGAGCCTCCGATTGCCAGTGCTATGAGATTCTTGGACAAAGGTGATGATAAGGGCTTAGTCGAACTGCTAGAAGCAAATGGAATCGCTGGACAAAATGCAGCACCACTCAGGGCGCTTGCAGACCTTGAGGGCGGAGCGGAGACACTTGGTCCAGCAAGAGAAATTCTATCTTCATTAGATGGGGTTTCCTTGGATGCGCTTGACGAATTACAAGTGACACTGGATTCAGTTGCGGTACTTGCTCCAGCACCCCCGTCTCTGGCTGTTGACCTAACGGTTGCAAGAGGACTTGACTACTATACTGGAATGGTGTTTGAGGTAATAGTTCCTTCAATGGGCGGAGAAGGCCAAGTTTTGGGTGGAGGTTCTTACAAACTGCTACATCTGTTTGGACTACCGGACTTAGACCCATGTTGTGGATTTGGATTAGGATTTGACCGCGTATTACTTGCTCTTGAAGCGCAAGCTGCAGCAGAGAATCGTAGCGAAGTCGTGCCTGGAGAACTTGATGATATGAGCCTAATTGCTTGTATTCCTTTCAATATTGATGTAAGTCAAGTTCTACCTTTGGTTGGAGAATTAAGAGCCAAAGGCCAGAGAGTTGAACTTGAACTAAGGGGAAGAAAGATCGGCAAAGCAATGAATTGGGCCAATGGAATTGGTGCTACGACTACTATGGTCGTTGGACCTAGAGATTTGGAACAAGGGCAATGTATGCTAAAGAATCTTGAAACTGGTGAGCAACAAGCAGTTGCACTAAGTGCACAAGCAATAATCGAAGCGCTTTAATCACTCTTCAGTTTCTTCTTTTCGAGTATTGATGAATGCAGCCATTGCGATAGCAGCAGATGCTACAACCAAAGTAAATCCAGGTGTGTCTTCACT